>DAIRTB010000078.1:0-4536 GCA_036804105.1 Bacteroidota bacterium
GGTTTGTGCAAAAATCCCGATAATCCTTAAATCTAGCAATTCCTGATTCAGACAAAAGGACATTGGGGGCAATAACGACGATACATGAAATCATCACATCACCAAATTAACCAATCACAAATTAAGGCCAATTACTTAGACTAAGGTTTCTTGTTAATTTGAAGGGTTGGAATGCATTAATTTTTAAGGTGAAGTTGATGCGCTTCCAAGCATTATCTTGGGTTGCATTTAAATCTAACTTCAAGCTATTTGAAATAACCAAGGGGAAATGAATCTCGAAAATATCGGGGATCAGTCTTAAACTTAGTCCGCCAACAAAAGCCAGTTTATCTGTGTAAACGGGGTCGTTGCCTGCACCTTCAAATGTTCCAGCATCTAAAAATACCTGAACTAAACTTGTAAATGGCAGGGTTGAGTTTAAATTTATCGCAGCTAATGCATTAGAACCCCTACCATAAGGCTGAGCGTTTGCTGGCATCGCAATTCTGAATCCCCCATCACGTCTTACTGTTTGCCTAGCTAAAAAACCAGTATTGTTTACCCTATCCAAAAAAATATCGTCGGCTAAATAATCTGTTGCTGCATAAAAGTTGGTGAGTTGTAATTCCATAGGCCCATTGGCAAAACCCCATTGAAGTTCACTAACTGATATACGTAAACCACCAAAAACCCTACCTTCGAAATAGCGGTTCTTTTTTCCATAATGAATTCTTTGTGTAAACTCGCCAGACAATCTAACCATTTTTTCAACCGTATTCAGCGCTACTTTAAACTTGTTTGGGTCTATGGCACTCGCTTTTATGTACATGTAAGCAAGCTCAGAGAAAACCAGATCATTTCCCCAGCCAGTTCTTTCCGTTAATTTAGCATCAGAATTGTACTGAATTGTTCCAATTTGAAAAGTCAATTTACTTTCAATGGCATCGTTTAATGGAACTTTAAACTTGATTTCAGAATCGAAAGTGCCTCTTCTGTAATCTGAGAAGCTGTTAAATCCGAATGTTTTAGCATTAATTCCCACATTAAAATTTCTAATTTTTCCTTTCTCAAAAACAAAATGTCTTGCTAGGCCAGCGCTTCCCACAAATTTTTCTTGCTCGAAAGAGCGCATGGCATTTACATGAAACGCCCATTTTTTTGGGGTGATGAGGCTGTTATAAACCGCCAATCCTATCATAAATTTATCTTGTGCAGTGCCGCCAAAAGTTGGGGTGTAATAAAACCGGGGCTCTTTCGGATTTTCGGGATAAAACAAAAATGTAGGCTTTGGAAAAGGTGTTTTGAAAATTCTCTTATCGAGGTTAATGGATTGCCTTTTATTTGCATCACCTAAAAAATCAGACCCTGGATAAAGTTCAAGTTCGTTTACTCCAGGAGTTCGTTGAGTCAATTCAACTTGTTTTACTCCTTTTGAAAAGCCAGGAACTATTAGAGGATCAAGAATAGAATCTGTTTCGGCAATTTTCTGACCAAGAATAATAGGCAATGCAACTTTCGAGTGATTCTTAATTTTAAGCGTAGTAACGCCATTTTTTGTTTGTGCCGATTTAATTGAGTAGGGTAGGAAAGTTGTGCTGCTCATCCAATCAACAAAAAACCAGTCTAACTTTTGTTTGCTAACTTCTTCAAAAACTTGTTGCAAATCTGATGCTTTTACGTGCTTAAGTCTAAATCGATTGAAATAGGTTTGCATTGCCAAATCAAACGTCTCCCTTCCAAGATATTGCTCTAGAACCTCAAGCATTCCAGCAACCTTTTTGTAAATAATTAAACCTCCGTTTGTCATGCTGTATTCATTTGCATGAAGGTTTGCTGGTTGAGATTTCCCAATTCCCAGCAACCATTTGTTTAAGTAGGTTTCAGATTTATCAGAAAGCAATTCAAATAAACCCATATCAAGCAACTCTTTTTCTTGTGGATACTGCTGTTTCATGTATCGGTCTTCATAAAAAGAATTCACACCCTCATCTAACCAAGGGTCTCGCTGTTCGTGGTTCGCCAACATTCCCTGAAACCAATTGTGGCCAACCTCGTGTGCAATTACCAATTCAGTCATTTTCTCATTTGGCATCGGACTGATTATGGTAATGGTGGGATATTCCATTCCACCTCCAGCAGAAAGCGGCCCTAAAACCACCGAACAAGTTTTATAAGGATAAGCACCAACCCATTGGCTGTAATAAAAAAGTGAGCTGTCAATGTAATTCACAGCGTTTTTCATCAGTTTTGCATATTTCGGATCGAAGAATGCAAAAGTTTTTACCTCATTTTTGCTATTGGGATTTTTTACAGATCCGGCATCAATAAGAAAGTCTTTCGAAGCAAACCAAGCAAAATCGTGCACAGAATCTTGTTGAAAGTGAACAGTTTTTGAACCATTACCCGCAGGGAAAACTGGCAGGTTAGTGGTATCGAAATTAGTGGAAGTTTCTAGCCAATTTTGTGTTTCTTTCGCAAAATTTTGATATCTATACTGCTCACCTTCAGTTTTTAACTCGCCAGTGGCGGCAACTATAAAGTTATCTGGCAGGGTAATGTAAACCGAATAATTGCCCCATTCTGCATAATACTCTCCAAAATTAAGGTTGTTTTGAGTGTGCCAGCCATCGCAATCGTAAACCGCTGGCTTCGGATACCACTGGGTTAGGGAGAAAACCGATTCATCATATCCCAACCTAGAAAATGCAATCGGCAACTTCAAGGTGAAAGCAGAACTAATCTTTAAAGATTGATTTGGAAGCAAAGGTTTTTCTAAAATAACCTTTATTATTTCAGCATCAATAGCCTCAAGAGTTAAACTTCTTCCGCCAATTGTTGGGGCGAAATTGGTAATAGAACCTAGCGCAGAATCTGCTGCAAAATGCAGTTTTGTGTCTCTTTGCCTAACCAATTGTTTGGCTAATGGGGTTTTGTTATCAATGTGAGCGTTTGCCCATAAATGGAAATAAATAAAAGTTAAAGTGTCTTTAGATTTATTGAAGTATGTTAAATCCAAGTTACCATTTAAAACCTTGCGCTCAGTATCTAACTGCACAACAATTTTATAATCTACATACTGCTGAAAGCAAGGCGTATTTGCATCAACCGTTAAAGTATTGAAAATTAACGAACTAATTAGCAGCAGAATGGTTTTAAAAACGACCTTTGGGTAAGACATAAAGTATTTTTTTCGAAAGTATAACAAACATCGCAAAGTTATCCACCAAAGCGGTGGAAAAATTTCTTTGTACTTTTGCAGTAATAGAAAAAGAATTGCCTAAATTGAACCTCAAAGTTACAATCGATTCTTTTCACGCTAAAATTTTGCACCTTGCAATACGACGACGATTTTCTAAGTAGCTACAATCCGGAAATTTTACCCTCTGTGGAGCGTTTTGAGGCCATGCTAAAAGAACGTAGAAATTATTTTTTCGACCCCGATGTGTTAGAAGAAATCTTTGAATACTATTTTATTCATGGTGAGTTCAAGCAAGCAGAATCTGTTATAGATTTCGGCATGGAGCAAAATAAATACTACGGGGTTTTTTATATCAGAAAAGCACAACTTTTGCTTTCTAGAGGAGAAATTGAACAGTCTAAAGCCTTCTTAAAACAAGCTGAGATTTTTGAACCAGGTAATCTAGAAACTTTCATTCTGAGGGCTAATATTTTGTCTATGCAAAACAAGCCCGAAGACGCTTTAACCATTTTAAAACAAGCTGAAGCAGTAGCGGAAGACGAGGTAGAATTGGTATATTTTACCATGGCCGAAGTTTATTTATCGATGGATAATTATACCAATGCAATCTACTATTACCAGAAGTGCCTCAATATCAATCCGCTAAATGAGGATGCGCTTTATGATATTAACTACTGTTTCCACAAAATAGACGATTTGGATGCGGGTATACGTTTCTTCAACAATTTTTTAGACAATAATGCCTTTAATGAGGTCGCTTGGCAAAATATTTCAACGCTATATAATAGAAATGAGCAATTTGAACTAGCTCTTCAAGCAGCCGATTATTGTTTATTGTTGGATGATGAAAACCCAATTGGTTACTTTAACTTAGCCAATATCCATATAAATATGGAGGCTTTTGATAAAGCAAAATATGCTTTCGAAAAAGCTTTGAAACTTGAGCCAAATAACCCAGCTTTCGTTTGTGGCATTGCCATTTGTTTCGAAAAAATGGAGCGCTATGCAGAGGCCAACGAATTCTATGCTAAATCTAACCTGCTAGACCCTGAATTTACTGACGCAATATATGGAATGGGCGTTTGCGCTTATTATCTCGAGGAAACAGAGCGATCGATTTTCTGGTTGAGAAAAGCTGTAAGCATGGAACCCGATAACGTGGATTTCTTATATTTCTTAGGATTGGCCTTTCTTAAACCTGGATTAATAAAAGAAGCAATAGACCAATTTATAAAGGTTTTAGCTATTGATATTGAGTACATTGAAGCAAGAATGGATTTGGCAGATGTGTTGCTAAATCAGGGAGAGAAAGGAATGGCATTAGAATTGTTTGAGACTGGGTTGCCAATTCACGATGA
>DAIRTB010000078.1:4546-7494 GCA_036804105.1 Bacteroidota bacterium
TTCTTTACAGATATACCGCTTGTTTACTTGAATTGGGCAACGAATCTAGCGCCTTTCTGTTTCTCGAAAAAGCGCTAAGAATAGATCCTGATGGCTACAGCATCTTATTTGAATACGCACCATCTGCCGAAGAAAACTTACATTTGCTCGATTTTATTGATCAGTATCGCAATTTGCTATGAATTATAACTTATTTTTTGTACCTGAACGTACAAGCAAGCCGAGAAATAACGGCATTACCATGGTTATGGATAAAGGATTAAGCATCAGAGAAGTAGAAGACTTTTTGTCGGTTGCTAGCTCTTATGTAGATGTAGTAAAACTTGGCTGGGCCACATCTTTCGTTACCCCAAACCTTGCAGAAAAGCTTGCAGTTTATCGTGAAGCAGGTATCCCTGTTTATTTTGGTGGCACACTCTTCGAAGCATTTATTATCAGAGGTCAGTTCGACGATTACCGCAGAACACTAGAAAAATATAAAATGGAGTTTGTTGAGGTTTCAGATGGTTCAATCGAAATTAATCACGATAGAAAATGTGAATACATCTCAGAACTTGCCAAAGATTTTAAAGTACTTTCTGAAGTTGGTTCTAAGGATGCTGAGAAGATCATTGCTCCTTACAAGTGGATCAAAATGATGAAAAGCGAAATGGAAGCCGGTTCTTACAAGGTAATTGCCGAAGCAAGAGAAGCCGGTAACGTGGGCATTTTCCGTGGAACTGGAGAGGTTCGTTCGGGCTTGGTTGATGAGATTCTTACCCAAATTCCATCAGAAATGATTATTTGGGAAGCACCACAAAAGATGCAACAAACATGGTTTATTCAACTTTTGGGTACAAATGTTAATCTTGGCAATATTGCTCCTGCAGATCTTATTCCTTTAGAAACCCTCAGATTAGGATTAAGAAGCGATACCTTCACCACATTTTTGCCAGATCATATCAGTACCAACTTAGAATAATGTCGGCAATCAAGCAAAAAGGCCTGCTTTTCGTGAAAGGCTTGGCTATGGGTGCAGCCGACGTTGTTCCTGGTGTTTCTGGTGGAACAATAGCATTTATTACAGGCATTTACGAAACCTTATTAAATAGTATTAAGGCGGTTGATTTATCTACGCTCAAAATGCTTTTCTCCGGAAAAATTAAAGCTTTTTGGGTGGCAATTAATGGTAACTTTCTAATTACACTTCTTGCAGGCATCTTTACCAGCGTTTTAGTTTTTGCTAGACTAGTTCTCTATCTGCTTGAAAATGAAGCTGTTTTAATTTGGTCTTTCTTTTTTGGGTTGATAATTGCCAGCACCATTTTGGTAATTAGAACCATTAAGAAATGGAATGTTGGGGTAGTTATTAGTTTTATTTTGGGGATTATAATTGCCTATTTAATTACCGCAGCTGCACCAACCGAAACCAGCAATAGTGTACTATTTGTGTTCTTCTCTGGAGCGATTGCCATTTGTGCGATGATTTTGCCTGGAATTTCAGGCAGTTTTATTCTTTTGCTTCTAGGTAAATATCAATACATTTTGGGCGCAATAAAAAGCTTTAATCTTGTTGTAATTGGTGCTTTTGGTGCAGGTTGTGTTATCGGAATTATCGCCTTCGCAAAGGTTTTAAGTTTCCTGCTAAAGAAATACCACGATCTTACCATTGCAATTTTGTCTGGCTTTATGCTAGGCTCGCTCAACAAAGTATGGCCTTGGAAACAGGTTTTAGAAACGTACACAAACAGTAAGGGCGAATTAAAACCTCTTTTTGAAAAAAATATCTCTCCGCAAACTTTCGAAATCGTAACTGGAAATAGTGCTCAATTGCTACCAGCAATCGGATTAATGCTCTTTGGTTTGGGTTTCGTTTTAGCCATAGATTACTTTGCGAATAAAAAAGCTGCATGAAAAAATTTGGTTTGATTGGCTATCCGCTTGAACATTCGTTTTCGTTTAAATATTTCAATAAACTTTTTGAAGATCTTAAACTTACAGACCACCAATACCAGAATTATCCAATAGAAAGCTTAGAAAATTTTTTATCTTTTTTAGCGGAAGAAAAGGAGCTCGTTGGTTTAAACGTAACTACTCCACACAAAACCAATATCTTAAAATACTTAGATGCCCTAAGTATTGAAGCTGCCGAAATTGGGGCAGTAAATACCATAATCGTACATAAAAAAAATGGCGTACCTTTTTTAGAAGGATTTAATACCGATGTAATTGGGTTTGAAGCATCCATAAAACCGCTGTTAAAACTGCATCATACAAAAGCATTGGTTTTAGGAACAGGTGGTGCAGCAAGAGCAGTGGCATTTGTTTTCAAAAAATTGGGCATTGATGTAAGCATGGTGAGTTCTTCTAACAAGCCAAATTCAATTTCTTACGAAGATTTAGATGAGAAAATTATGTCAGATCACTTGTTGGTGATAAATGCCAGCACCATTGGCATGTATCCTGCAAATGCGGCCGCACCAAAAATTCCCTACCAATACCTTACTGCTGAGCATTTGGCCTTCGACTTGATCTACAACCCAGACGAAACCATGTTTCTACATTACGCTGGCGTAGCAGGAGCAACCACTAAAAATGGTTTAGAAATGCTTTATTTACAAGCAAAAGCGGCTTGGGAGATTTGGAATTCGAAAGGGTAGAATTCGTTTCTGCTATTGTTTTACTAGCTTGATTACTTGCTTGTTACTTCCAATTTTAGATTCCAAAAGATACAATCCTACAGAAAACTGCTGTAAATCAATATGATGTGAGGCGGAAAAATCGGTAGTAGCAATTTGTAATAAAACTCTTCCGCTTAAATCGTATAATGTAAAATTTGGTTTTACATCTGCATTAAAACGAACCGTAACTGTGTTTTTTGTTGGATTTGGAAAAGCGGTAATCTCAAAGTTTTTTTCAAAGAAATCTACATTTGTTGGTGTTTTACTTTGATTTTTAAACAATTTCAT
>DAIRTB010000078.1:7504-8216 GCA_036804105.1 Bacteroidota bacterium
ATCAAGTTGCGTCGTAACTTTTTGTCAAAAAGTTCTTGAATCCTAAATCTCGATTTTTAAACAATTTCATTCCTCCATTATAACTGCCAACAATCAAATCTGGGAAATCGTCTCCCTCCAATTCGAAAACACAAGGTGCCACAAAAGAGCCTAAAACTTTATTTAGACCAATTTGTGCGATTGAATCGTAAATTACATGAGTAGCTGGTAAAATTGAATCATTTAATCTGCTCTCAAAATCTGGATAGAAGAAAACTCTACCTTGTTCAGAGCCAACCACTAAATCGTAATTTCCATTATTATTGAAATCTGCAATCCTTGGTATTGCAAAGCTTGTATTCCAAAATTGTGAAACATCCACTTTTAAGAATCTGTCCGTTATCAACTGAAAATTAGGATTTGTAGCTGTACCAATATTGCGATAATAGTACATGTTAATGTCTCGGTTTCCAATAATCAAGTCGTTCAATCCATCTCTATCAATGTCTACGATTTCTGGTGCAGCATTTCTAAAAACATTAATTCCCTGCCAGTTTGTATCTACTAAAGTAAATGTGGCGGGATTTCCACTTCCTGTACTGGTGTTGAAATAACAGATTAGATCGCCTAGTCGAGTGCCTAATAAAAGATCGTCTTTGCCATCACCGTTTAAATCGCCTACAGCTGGAATCACCCTAAACAATTGAAAATCTTGGATGTTTAAGTAGTTTGT
>DAIRTB010000079.1:0-8198 GCA_036804105.1 Bacteroidota bacterium
TGGAAAACGAGACGCCAATAAGGCGTCTGTTCTAGGAAGAAAGTAGATTTTAATAGCACGAGTTTTTAGTATAGACACCATGCTGGCGTCTCGGGAGTTTGGAAACTACTCTTCTGAATGAGTATGCGTAAGCCAGCCTTGTATGCGCAAGATTCCTAACTCCTAATTCATTATGCGTCAGGCAATTCTTAATTCCTAGGTTGCACCCGCATTCTAATTCCTAATTCTAAATTCACTTTCTATTCGGTGCATCAATCAACACACACAAGCCCGCATTAAATATGGCTAAGGAGATGGTGCCATAAAGTATCCAAGGGTTGCCTTGAAATTTTTCGAATCCTGCGTCTATGCACATGGATAAACCAGTGCCGATTAATAATAAACCAATTGTTGCCTGTAGGAACCATTTTTGTTTGTTGCTCATTTTCTTAGTTTTAATTATCTAAGTTAAGGCTTTCGTGGTAAGCTGCAACCCATTTAATGTCTCTAAAAGCTAAATTACTCGACACAAAATCTCGGAGATCCCAAGTTTTGGTGTCCGGGTGCTCTTGGATTATTTTATTGGCGGTATCAAAAGCATCCGTGCTTAACATTTCCGAAATATCTAGGTTCTGATTTTTTATCAAGGTGCTTACATGACCTTCAATTGTGCCAACTGCAAGTCCTCTAAGTGTTGCAATCTCTTCAATGCTTAAGCCCTCTTTTATATAAGAAAGGGTTAGCTTTTGGGTTTCTCCTTTCTCTTTCTTTGGCTTTTTTTGTGGTGCAGGTAAATTCACCTCCTGAGTTAAAAGTGCTGTTCTCCAAGAAGTATTTAATGCTTCCTTCCAAAGTTTGTCGGCATTTTCTTTGCCATTAATTCTAGTATGAAAAAGTACGTATGCTTTTTTTATATTTAACAGTGCATCTAGAGTTGAAGCATCTAATAGCTCCAGTTCTTTATAGTACTCTTTGGTTTTGGCTAGTTTTCCAACGCCACGCAATTGTAAAAACACATCAGAGCTAATGGCTTTCAATAGTTTCTCAAAGTAAGCAACAGCGGCTTTTAATCTTTCAAACAACTGGTTCCAATTTTTCTGATAACTTAGCTGATCTATTTGCTGTATAAATTTGCCACCAGTACTTTCTAATTCTGAAAGACGTTGGTAAATATTTTCTGCCCAACCTTTAAATGTTTGCTTGGTAGATTTATTTTCGGCAGCGTTGTAGCTATCTAAGTGTTGGCGCCATTCGTCGCATAAATGGCGCAGATTGAAGGCATTACGCAAGAACATTTGTAAATATTTAGCACTGGCTTCTTGCCAAATATTTTCAGGATTTCCCTGCAAATCTTTCTTCTCTTCAAAGCGCATTACCGATTGATCTGGATTTATCCCACTCCTTCTAATAGGTGAGGATAATACCAATCCATTTAAGCTTTTTAAGCGAGAAAACGCAACGTAAGCCTGGCCTGAAGCGAACACTTTTTCAATATCTAGTATCGCTTTTTCGAAGGTTAGTCCCTGACTTTTATGGATGGTGATGGCCCAAGCCAACCGCAGTGGATATTGTTCGAAAGTTCCAAGCTCTTCTTCTGTAATTTCTTTGGTGGCCTCGTCTATATTGTAGCGGATGTTTTTCCATAAATGCTTGCCAATTTTTATGAAGTCTTTGTTACCCAAATCTATGGTAAGGGTCTCAGAGCCAATTTCTTCAATCCAACCGATCTTGCCGTTGTAATACTTGTTTTCGCCTGTAGAATCGTTCTTTATAAACATAACCTGCGCTCCAAGTTTCATTTCCATATTGGCTTCAACCGGATAAATATGCTCTGGGAAATCGCCCGCAATTGCAGCTTTTAAGGTAGTAGACCTAGCTGGCATCAGGTCTAACTCTTGGCGGTTTATAAGGTCTGCGTCTCTGTTGTGGGTACAAAGCCTAATAAACCCCTCCGTTTTTGCAGGATGGAAGTTTGGCTTGTAATGTTTATTTAGCAACTCTATGTCTGCATCTAAAAGTTGGTTGTGGCGCAGTCTGTTTAAGACTTCGGTAAAATTGGTATCCGCCTGACGATAAATAGTGGTTAATTCCAAATAAACAGGTGGTTTTTGCTGCATCACTTGCGCATCGAAAAAGAAGGGGGAGGCGTAATGATTCTTCAAAACATCCCATTCTTCGTTCTTTATTACGGGAGGAAGCTGTAACAAATCGCCAATAAAAAGCACTTGAATATTTCCGAAAGGAGCTTGATTTCGCCGTATCATGCGTAAAATCTGATCAATTGCATCGAGCAAATCAGCACGCAGCATACTCACTTCATCAATAATTAAAAGCTCCGCCGCTCTAATGGTATTGCGCTTAATGGAGCTCATTTGCATGTTTCTGCCAAGGCTCTTCTTCGTTTCAAACCGTAGGCTGCCCGTTGGCATAAATACTTGGTTGATAGGTAGAAATCCACCGAAAGGCAACTGAAATTGCGAGTGTAAAGTAACTCCACCCGCATTTAAAGCGGCTATGCCCGTTGGTGCGGTAACTAAAGTTTTTTTATGTGTTTGAGAGATTATTTTTTTAAGAAGGGTTGTTTTTCCTGTTCCTGCTTTCCCGGTAAGGAAAATATTCTCGTTGGTGTAGGTAATAAAATTTTCGGTTAGTACTGCGGCTTCCTGTGTGTTCTCCATGGCTTTATCAATGTTGTAAAGTTATTGTCATTTAAGAAAATTGGTAACCTCTTTTTCTAGCGTTCAGCTTATTTTTCTGAAACTTCTGTTATTTTTCTTTTTGAATGATTTATTTTCGTTCGCAAAATCTCGGCAGAGGTTTTTAACACCAATGCTAAATTATGAGTTTGCTAGATATAAAGAAAGAATTGAAGAATTTAGATCAAAACGAGCTTATTGAGTTGGTTTTAGAGATCGGTAAAAATTATAAGCAGGCCAAAGAGTATTTAGAATTTTTTGCTAATCCAGATCAACCCAAATGGCTGGAAGTTTACAAAGAGCGGCTTTACCTCTGTTTTTTCCCTAAAATAGGTTGGAAGTGTAAAATATCGAAAGCGAAAAAAGAGCTCTCCAGTTTTAAAAGCTTAGGAGTTTCCGACGATTATTACGCACATTTTCTGCTCTGTTATGTTGAATTCGGTTTGGAATATGCCCTAGATTATGGTGTTTTAGCCGAAAATTTTCACACCTCTCTATTTAAAGTAATGGTTCAAAGTTTAGAAATTTTGAAGAAAGAGAACGCTCTACCAGAGTTTAAAAATAGATTTGAACAACTCGTTTTTACTGCAGAAAAGGTTTTTATTCCTTTAAGTACCGCTTATAAGACTCAGATCAAAGTTTATTATCCAGATTAAGCGATTGTTAAATTAGTTTTTAAGTGGTTTAGTACAGCATTTTCAATTTATTAGAATTTTTCTCTAATTGGTTTTAAGTCAAGTAATTAATCTAAAAACTGTTTCGCTTATTCGTAGTTTTTTTTCAATTGAAATTTTCTTTTTTCCAAGAATAAAAATATCTTACTTGCAATTAATTAAGTCTGCAAAAATTGCTGGCATTTTTAAAAGTACCTAATCCCTAAATAACCAGTAATGTCTCTTAAAACCACCCCTTTTACGTATGCATCAAGAGCCGATCTTGATCTAAACTTAACTGTTTTCGAAGGCACGCTGCCGCAAGATTTAAGCGGTTTCGCCTTTTTCAACTCGCCTGTTGGAACGGTAAACAACACCACGCCAATTCCAGAATATCGACCAGATGGAACCTATAATCCAGAGTATGGGCAGATGGTTTTTAATGGCGATGGCATGCTGCTGCGCTTCGCAATGGATACTCCTGGCGAAATATCGGTTAAAACCAAGTTGCTTAAAACGCCTTGTTACTATGCCGATGAAGCTAGCAAATATGGAACAGATTATTTCGAGCAAGGCCTAAAGTTCAACAGTCAAGGCATGGCTAGAACATCCTTGAGTTTAGGTTCTAGAAATCAGATAAATACCTCAGTAAATACTTTTAAATTTTCTGGTGATAAAACTACAAGAGTTACCGTAAATTTCGATGCTGGAAGACCTTTCGAAATAGATCCAAAATCGCTTGAATTAATCACACCAATCGGTAGGAATTCTGAATGGGGGCAAGAAATGAGTCCGATTTTAGAAAACACCTTCGAGCTTTTCCAATCGTCGGCGCACCCAAGTTTCGATCCCATTACCCAAGAGTTTTTCACAGTTTGCTTTCAGAAAAATTTCAACAACCTGATCTTAGGCGAGATGTTCCCAGATTCTTTGTTGGAGGAAGAACATCATCTAAAAGAAAAATTAGAGATGGCGTTTGCCTCAGTTTTTGGGAAAATTAAGTTGAGCGCACGTAATATGCTGCGGGTTTTGAAAAACTTTGTGGAGCATGCCCACAAGCAAGTTTCAGATAAATCGCTAGAAGATTATAATTTAGATCACGCAGAAAATGCCATTCAAGCGCCAGATGATTTCCTCGGAATGGTAAATGCTACCTATTTAATGCGCTGGGTGGGTCAAGATCCACTTGATAGATGGAATATTATAGACGAAGAAGGAAACAATCTAACCATGATGCAAACCATGCATCAAACTGCTTTAAGTAAAGATTATATTGTGCTGGTAGACAGTTCTTTAAAATTCGCTCTCGATGTTTTAGAAAATGTTCCTTTCCCAAAACTTCCATGGTTGAATAGATTATTGCGTTGGATTACTGCAAGAACCATTGAGCCTACAACACCGCTTTACATCATTAAAAGATCGGATTTAATTGCTGGTGAAGCAAATGTGGTTGCCAAGAAATTCATAATTCCATTAGAAACCGTGCATTATTCTGTTTTGTACGATAACCCAGATAATAACATCACCATTTTCACCTCACACAATTCTGCCTTATGTGCAGCAGAGTGGGTAAGACCTTACGATGTACTAGCTGTAGATAAAACGCCGATAGATAAAAACACAATCGGGCTTTTTACCTGTGGCGAAATGGATTTAGGTAGAGTTGGCAAGTTTGTGGTAAATGGCGAAACATGCGAAATTGTGGAACAAATTGTTGTTTCAGACAAGGGTTTCGATGGTGATAACGTAAAAAACATTACCCGTGCACACACTTGGGCCGTTGGATTAAATACATTTAGAGACGAATTGAGTGCAGACAATCCGAATTACGAAATTCCTTACATCTTCTGGCAATTTTACGGATTAGACAAGCGCATGTTAACCGAATTCATAAAAGAGCTTTACGAAAAATATCAAAACCGGATTATTTCGGTTGAAGACATGCTGAAATATACCGACGCAGGTGTGCCTTTTTGCATCAGCAGAATGCGCACAGACAACATGGAGTTCGACGATTATTATCTATTTAAGATGAATGAAAACCTGCGCTCGCTTCAGTTTGTGCCACGAAAAGCGGGTAGCGAAAATCATCACTCAGAAATTGCTTTAGACGGTTACATACTTTGCACCATGATTAATGGTCCTGAAAATTTTGTTGGCGACGATTACACTAGAGAAATTTGGGTGTTCGATGCGGCGAATTTAGCTCAAGGTCCGGTTGCGAAACTAAACCACCCAGATTTGCAATATGCTTTTACCATTCACTCGGTTTGGACGCCCGATTGTGAACCATCTCCAGCAAATTACGTAATAGACATTGTGGAAGATTACACCCAAGTAGTAAATGCATTTCCAAGTGAGAAGAAGCGAAACCAAATGCTTCAATTTTTGCAAGCAACTGTGTTTCCTCATTATCAGAATTAGTTAAATATAAAAGGTGTTGTTAACAGCCATTACATTACCAGACAATTGGTTAAATAGTGCGGGAAAACTTCATTTTGATGTTACAGGCGGGTATGCCGTTAACATAGAGCTAGAAACTCGCAGCCACAAAAATTTGCCAGAAAATGCAGATTTTGTGTTGGCTAAGACAACTCAATCGCCCAAGCTTTTAGAGGTTTCTGATACCAATTTCTGGCCATTAAGTGCCCATTTGGTTGCCAACAGAAATACAGTTGAAACAGATTTAAGTGCCATTGTAGATCGATTTATAGCCACAGTTTCATGCTTGGAAATTCTGCATAAAAGTGGATTGGTTCATGCCATCTTAAATCCACACGCAATTTTGTTAGACGATGTGGGAAACTGCAAAATCTGGATGTGGAGTTTTGCTACAACACCCGCTGCTTTGAAAACCGATTTGCCTAACTGGTTTCTGCCTGGAATTGTAAACTACTTAGCCCCTGAACAATCTGGAAAAACTATTTTTACTACCGATTTCTACAGCGATATTTATGCACTCGGCTGTATTTTTTATGAGTTTACAACTGGCGTAAAAGCCTTTGAAGGAAACGATACTTTACACCTTTTGTATCAGCATCTTACCAGACAAGTTGAACTGCCAAGTTTATATAATCCGCTGATTGGTAAGGGTTTTGAGCAAGTTTTATTGAAATGTTTGCAGAAAGATCCGAGAGATCGATACCAGAATTTAGCTGACTTAAAATCCGATTTGCTGCAAGTAAAACAATGGATTTTAGAAGATAGGCCGAATAAAATTCCAGACAATATTGCATCGGCCAATAAATTTAGTCCAGAGAATTTATACAAATTCGCTTTCCCTGAAGAACGCAATCATATTTTAGACAAAATAGATGAGGGAATTCAGAATCCAAGAGCCACCATTATCTGGTTGTTGGGTCCTGATGGTGGACAAAAAGAGGCGTTGCTAAAAGAATTATCATTCAAAATAAGAAAACACAATCTCTGGTACTTCGCCGCCAATGTGGAAAACGACGATGTGTTGCCGTATCAGTCCATAAAAAAGATTTTAGATCAGATTTACCAGCATTTGTTGGCATTGCCCCAAGATAGAATTCAGCTGCTTAGATATCAATTAGAAGAGAAATTGGGGCTTACCCTCCCTGTTTTCTTAGATTTTTATCCGCCATTAAAAAAGATTTTCCAGCTTGATATTGAGCATCTACTTGGTACAGTAGACAACAATTTGGGTAAGCAGTTGCGGTATGCGTTTGCTATTTTCATTCAATCATTTATTCATGTTGGGAAGCCTTTGGTTTTAGTTTTCGAGAATTTCGATCTAGCACCACAAAGTACAAAAATAATTATTGAAGGACTTTTACAAGAGTTAGAAATTGGCGATTTAACCTTAATTTTCAGTACAGAAGAAGAACAAGATTGGCTGAAAGCGCAGATAAAAGATGCGGTAAACATCAGCTCGAAGGTTGAAATCGGAACCTTATCAGAACAAGAAGTTGACGAGCTACTCGGAAGATTCGGCTTTGCCTTACGACCACAAAAGGGCGATTTAAATTACTTGCTCAATTTATGCGGGGGGAGATTTTCGGCTTTAGAAAAGGCTTTGATTGCCATTGATCAGAAGGGGGCTATTCAACTTGATATCCAAAGTGGAAAGTGGTTACTTACTAAGCAACCCGAGATTGAGTTGGAAGAAGAATATCATGGTATTGGAGATTATTATCAACAACTGTTACAACAACTTCCAGTAGATTCTTTCAATTTGTTGAAGTTGGCAGCAGCTTGGGGCCCAGTTTTCGATCCGATTTGGATGCACAAAGCCTTAGACACCGATGAGGAACTATCGGAGGTTTTAGAGGTTTTGCTTATGAAAAAATTGATACAAGCCATTCCAGGAAATAAGAATCAATACCGTTTTCTAAATCGGAAATTGTACAGTTTGGTGTCGGAGCAAGTAAACCCTAGTCAGAAAGTGTTACTTTTAGAAACATGGGTTAAAACCCTAAAGCCCAAAGAATTGGCGCTAGAGGTTTTACCTCTAATGCTTCAGCTAGATGCCAAAGATATAGCCCCACATAAAGATTTGCTGCATAATGCCGCAACCAATGCCAAAGAACTTGCTGCCTTTGATTTATATTTCGAAGCCAACGAACTTCTTTTTTCTTCTATTACCGATGAAACTTGGCAGAACGACTACGATTTTGCGCTAGAAGTTGGCGCCAATTTATTGTTAGCCTCCTCTTTATCTGGAAGATATGATGGCATGTCTAAGCTTTTTGAAAATTTAAAATCGAAGGCTGAAAATAAAGAACAGCGCTTAGTTATTTTTGCGGCCTATGCTGAAGCGCTTTTGGCACGTCAAGATTTTAAAGGTTACATAGAAATATGTGTTAGTGTATTGAAAGAGTGGGGGATAAAGATTAATCCAAAC
>DAIRTB010000080.1:0-8138 GCA_036804105.1 Bacteroidota bacterium
TCTTTCCCCTTTTTTGAGGATTTCAACCTGAATACCCCTCAATTTTTCGAAGCAATTCTAGCTTCAGCCCGCCATTAATCCTGAAATTTTATATTCATTCTACTTTCTCTCAAGTGTAGTTCTCAATTTATTGTGCCTCAGCATCCATATCAAAAACGAAAAAAAATATTTCAAAAAATTTATAATCCACAACCGGCAAAAAAGTGCCCTCAGATGCTTTAAACGGCATATCACAAAATTAGTTAATAAAATGTGGATAAATTTTGGTGGGAATTTTATGCGTAATGTGGCATAAAGTGTCATAATTTTGTACTTTAGCATTGAAATAAAGTATCCAAGACAAAGTGGCACAATTCCTAGGCGAGTTTGAAGGCAAATTAGATTTAAAGAATCGGGTGGTTTTACCAGCCGCATTCCTAAAGCTATTGCCTATTGAAGCCAATGGTAAGTGGGTGATTAACAAGGGTTTTGAGAAGAATTTAACGCTTTATCCAGCCAACGAATGGGCACAAATGGTAGAGGAACTGAACAAGCTAAACCTCTACCAGAAAATGAATAGAGATTTCTTACGCCACTTTCTTAGAGGCGCCACTCCAGTAGAATTAGATTCTAGCAACAGAATTTTAATTCCGAAGCGCTTGCTCGAACATGCTGGCATTGAAGGAGATGATACCAAAGAACTTATTTTTTCAGGAAACCTGAAAAATATAGAAATCTGGAGCAAAGATGCTTACAACTCAATGATGGACAACGAGCCAGAAGACTTTAGTGCTTTGGCTGAAAAAGTAATGGGAGGGCTCAATTGATGGAAACCAATCAGCACTACCATTTACCCGTTATGTTGTCCGAATGTTTGGAAGGACTAAACATCCAACTGAATGGCATATACGTAGATTTAACTTTCGGAGGTGGCGGGCATTCCCGTGCCATTCTTGAAAAATTGGGAGACCAAGGTCAGCTATTTGCATTCGATCTCGATGCCGATGCAAGCGAAAACGCAATTAACGACCCAAGGTTTACACTTATACCAGCCAACTTCCGTTACCTCAAGCGCTTTCTAAAAGTGAACGGGGTTAAACAAGTTGATGGTATTCTCGCCGACTTAGGTGTTTCATCACACCAATTAGATGTGCCAGAACGTGGATTTTCATTTCGTTTCCAAGCTGCTTTAGATATGCGCATGGATGCCGATGCCGAGAAAACAGCCGAATACGTAATTAACAATTACTCAGAAACAGAACTTCAACACATTTTTAGTCTTTACGGAGAAATTACCAATGCTAAAACACTTGCACATACCATTGTTGTGGCTCGTATGCAAGCGCCAATTAAAACTACTAATCAGCTAAAAGATCTTTTAGAAGGATTGGTTTTTAAAGGACAAAAAGCTACCAAATATTTCGCTCAGGTTTTTCAGGCACTTAGAATTGAAGTAAACGAAGAGATTAAAGCACTAGAAGAAATGCTGCTTCAAACTACCGAGTGCCTTAATGAAGATGGCCGTTTGGTTATAATGTCTTACCATTCTTTAGAAGATCGATTGGTAAAGAATTTCCTTAAATCGGGCAACCTAAAAGGAACATTAGAAAAAGATTTCTACGGAAATGTGAACAAGCCCTTCAAAAGCTTGGGAAAAATGATCACTGCATCTGACGTTGAACTGCAGGAAAACCCTCGTTCAAGGTCTGCAAAATTAAGAATAGGAGAGAGAACGGCATGAGAAATAGCTTCAGACCATCAGAACCCGAAGTTTTGCAAACCTCAACTCCAGAAGTGGTTAAGTTGCAAGAGCCGATAAAAAATAAGAAGCGCATTCACTTTTTAAGACTTTTCGATCCTGCAAATTATTTAAACGTGGCTTGGTTTCAAGCCAACGCTCGTTTTTTAGGTACCCTATTTTTATTAGCGATGCTCTACATAGCCAATGCACATTATTCAGATAAAAGAGAGCGACAGATTAACAAATTAGGTACAGAAGTTAAAGAACTTCGATGGGAATACATAAGTATTCGAAGCGAATTAATAGGCCAAAGCAGACAATCGAACATTGCGCAGAAAGCCGCAGAATTGGGTTTAGAGGAATTGACAGTACGACCAACAATAATTAAAGTAACAAAATGAGTGTGAAGAAAGATATAATTTGGCGAGTAAACCTAGCATTAACCTGCTTGGCACTATTTGCTTGCTTTATACTTTTCAAGGCAATAAAAACTCAATTTGTTGAGGGCGAGTACTATACGGAGTTGGCAAAAAGTAGAAACACAAGAGTTGCTACCATTGAGGCTGAAAGAGGAAATATCTTAACAGAGAACAACGACTTAATGGCTACTTCGGTACCCATTTACGATTTACGAATGGACTGCATTTCAGATCCCATTACCAACGAAATCTTCAATGCGAATGTAGATCAATTGGCTGAGGGCTTATCTAGGATTTTCAGTGGAAATAGCCCTGCACATTATCGCAAGCTTATAAAAGATGGCAGGAAAAACCGAAACAGGTATTTGCTAATTCAGAGAAAGGTTAATTTCAAACAGTTGAAGGCAGTTAGAGAATTGCCTATTTTCAATTTAGGTCGTTACAAAGGCGGATTAATAGTAGTTGCCAATAACCGCAGAGAAATGCCTTATGCAGATCTGGCAAAGCGTACTGTAGGCTATCAAATTGAAAACACAAAAGTTGGTATTGAAGGCGCTTTTGACTCTATATTAAGTGGCGTTAGTGGCAAACAAGTACTACAGAAAATCTCAGGAGGCGTTTGGAAACCAATAGGTTCTGAGTTCGAGTTGGCACCAGAAAATGGTAAAGACATTGTAACAACCATCGATATCAATTTACAAGATATTGCTCAAGTTGCGCTAACCAATGCAATGAAAGAGCATGAAGCAGACAGAGGCTGTGTGGTTGTTATGGAGGTTGCAACTGGCAAGATTAGGGCAATTGCAAACTTAAAGAACACAGCATCAAATGTTTACACAGAAATGTTTAATTATGCTATGGGCGATGCTTCTGAGCCTGGCTCAACTTTTAAGTTGCCAACATTGATGGCGGGTTTCGAAAAAGGATACTTCGATCTAAACGATACCATAGATATACACAATGGCGCTTATAAGTTCGGTAGCAGGGTTATGAAAGATTCTAAGCGATCGGATAATCGAGATATTACCGTTCAACAGGTTTTCGAAAAATCTTCCAATGTTGGAGTTGCTAGATTGATTCATAAATACTTTAAAGACAAACCTCAGGTATTTATAGATCAGCTAAAAGCATTCGGGGTTGATGCGCCTTTGAATATGCAAATTCCTGGAGAAGGTAAACCACAGGTTAAAAATGCCAATGCAAAATCTTGGAGCAAACTTTCGCTTCCGTGGATGTCTATTGGATATGAGGTTGCTTTAACGCCACTTCAAACGCTGAATTTTTACAATACCATTGCCAACAATGGTACCATGATGAGACCGCTTTTGGTATCTGAAATAAGAGAGAATGGTAGAACCATTAAACAGTTTAAGCCAGAGGTTATTAAAAAGAAAATCTGTAGCGACAGCACTTTGGCTTTTGCACAACGCATGTTATTGGGTGTTGTTGAAAACGGAACTGCTACTAATCTTAAGACTGCTGAATTCCAGATTGCTGGAAAAACAGGTACTGCACAAATTGCCGATGCAAGCCGAGGTTACAAAGCCAACCTGAAATACCAATCAACTTTTGTTGGCTATTTCCCAGCCGATAAACCCATTTATAGCTGCATCGTAATTATTTACGATCCGAAATCGGGTACCTATTATGGCGGTTCAGTTGCTGGCCCGGTTTTCAAAACCATTGCAGAAAAAGTGATGGCGAGAGATGGCGTTGGTCAGCCAAACGTAAAAACATACACGGCAGAAAATCCAACAGAAAAAGAGAAAAAGGTTTACCCAAATCTTAAAGTAACCAGCAGCGCAAGCGCTCTTTCTGTTTTAAATATGTTGGGGATGCCTTTCAGCGGTAGTCAATCTGCCGCTTTTGTTTCCGGCAATGGAGATTCTACCAAGGTGCAGCTTTCTGAAGTGGTATATAAAAAACAAGAACTGCCAAATTTGGGAGGCATGGGCTTAACCGATGCTATTAAATTATTAGAAAGCATGGGCTTAAAGGTTCAGGTTTCAGGTTTCGGCAAGGTTGAAAGCCAAGTGCCTGCTCCTGGTTCTTCGCTGAGCAATTGTAAAACTGTTAAACTCAAATTAGGTACCACATGAAGCTACTAAGAGACATACTTTACAAAGTTTCTTTATTAGAAGTACATGGTACAACTGATAGAACGCTTGCTGCAATAGAAATTGACTCTAGAAAAGTTGAAGCGGGCTGTCTTTTTGTTGCGGTTAAAGGCGCAACGGTAGATGGCCACAATTTTATAAAACAAGCCGAAGCTGCTGGTGCAAGCGCTATTATTTGCGAGCAACTTCCAGAAAAATTGGATGTTGCCATTACTTACATCAAAGTTTCAGATTCGTCTAAGGCCTTGGGTTGGGTTGCAAGCAATTTTTATGATAATCCTTCGGAGGAGTTAACCTTAGTAGGAATTACAGGAACCAATGGAAAAACCACCGTTGCGACCTTACTTTTCAAATTGTATAAATCGCTTGGTTATGCCTGCGGATTGATTTCCACAGTTCAAAACCAGATTAACGATACCGTAATTGCTGCTACGCACACCACGCCAGATGCCATTTCGATTAATAAATTATTGAGAGACATGGTAGATCTTGGTTGCAGTCACTGCTTTATGGAAGTGAGTTCTCATGCGGCGAGCCAAAACAGAATTGAAGGATTGCAGTTTAAATCAGCGGCTTTTACGAATCTAACCCACGATCACCTAGATTATCACCAAACGTTTGCCAACTATTTGGCGGCTAAGAAATCGTTTTTCGATCGATTAAATGCAGATGCAATTGCCTTGGTAAACCGAGACGATAAAAATGGTTTGGTGATGGTGCAGAACTGCAAGGCATCAATCCATACGTATGCGCTCAGCCACGAGGCAGATTTCAAAGCTAAAATCCTTGAAAACGGATTAGCTGGCTTGAATCTTACCTTAGATGGGCACGATTTCCATTCGCCATTAATTGGAGCTTTTAATGCCGCTAACCTTTTAGCGGTTTATGGAATTGCCGTTTTGCTTGGAGAAAACAACCTAGAAGTGCTCACCAAATTATCTGGTTTGCAAACCGTTTCTGGTCGATTTGAATACGTGAAAGCTAAAAATGGCTTAACCGGAATCGTAGATTTCGCTCACACGCCCGATGCACTACAAAATGTTTTGGAAACCATTACCCAACTTAAAGGCGCTGCCCAAGTAATAACTGTTGTGGGTTGCGGAGGCGATAGAGATACCACCAAACGACCAATTATGGCCGAAATCGCTTGTAAATACAGCGATAAAGTAGTGCTTACCTCAGACAATCCACGCTCAGAAGATCCTTATGAGATTTTAAAGCAGATGCAAAGTGGCGTTCCTATTCATCAGCAGATGAAGGTGTTAAGCATAGAAAATAGAAAAGAAGCCATTAGAACGGCTACTATGCTTGCAACACCAGCAGATATTATTCTGGTTGCCGGCAAGGGACATGAAAACTACCAAGAAATTAAAGGGGTTAAACACCACTTTTCAGATATGGAAACCATAAAAGAGGTCTTTAAAAATCTAAACCTATAAGTTATGTTGTACTATTTATTCGATTACCTCGACAAGCAATTCGACCTAACTGGAACGGGTGTTTTTAGATTTATCAGTTTCAGAGCTTCTTTGGCAGCCATATTTTCTTTATTAATTGCCTTATTCTTTGGCAAGTACATCATTAACATACTTAAGAAACGCCTTATTGGTGAAGCAATCCGTACTGAAGGGCCACAAAGTCATTTCTCTAAAAAAGGAACACCAACCATGGGTGGGATTATTATTATTCTAGCCATTGTAATTCCAACTTTATTGATGGCTAAACTCGACAATGTGTACATCATACTCATGTTGGTTTCTACCATTTGGATGGGCGCAATTGGATTTACAGATGATTACATCAAGGTTTTCAAGAAGAATAAACAAGGCTTGAGAGGCAAGTTCAAGGTTCTGGGGCAAGTTGGTTTGGGCTTAATCATCGGTTTAACGCTTTATTTCCATCCAGATGTAGAAAAAGTGGCATTAATCACCAATCTACCCATTTTTAAATCAGGATTCGATTATGGTAGTATTTTAGCAAATAGAGATTTAAGCTGGTTAATATTTATTCCTATTATCATCTTCATAGTTACTGCTGTAACCAATGGCGTAAACTTAACAGATGGTATTGATGGCTTAGCTGCTGGCACAACTGCTATTGTAGGAACTGGACTGGGTATTTTCGCTTATTTCGCTGGTAACATAAAAGCAGCCGATTACCTAAACATCATTTATGTGCCGCTTTCTGGCGAAACCGTGGTTTTCATGGCAGCATTAATTGGAGCTTGTATCGGCTTTCTTTGGTACAACACCTATCCGGCCCAAGTTTTTATGGGCGATACGGGCAGTTTGGCACTTGGTGGAGCCATAGCAGCAGTTGCCATCATTATAAAAATGGAATTGCTATTACCTGTTTTATGCGGAATTTTCTTTGTGGAAAGTCTTTCGGTAATTCTTCAGGTGAGTTACTTTAAGTATACTAAGCGCAAGTACGGAGAAGGCAGGCGTATTTTCAAGATGGCGCCTCTTCATCATCATTACGAATTAAAAGGATTTCCAGAACCCAAGATTGTAACTCGATTCTGGATTGTAACCATACTACTAGTAATTGTAACCATCGCCTTATTAAAACTTAGATAATGAATAAAAAAATAGCCATACTCGGAGCCGGAGAGAGCGGCATAGGTACAGCCATATTGGCGAGTGCTAAGGGGTATGCTATATGGTTAAGCGATGCCGGAAGCATTAAAGATGAGTACAAGGAAGAATTGCATTCGGCTGGACTAGGTTTCGAAGAATTTGGCCATAACTTAAACGAAATCCTCTCTGCCGATTTGGTAATGAAGAGCCCGGGAATTCCAGAAACTGCCGAAGTAATGATTGCCATTAGACAAGCGGGCATTCCAGTGGTTTCTGAAATTGAGTTTGCCGCTAAGTTTACAGATGCCAAATTAATCGGGATTACAGGAACAAATGGCAAAACCACCACCACGCTGCTAACCTATCATTTGCTTAAAAGTGGTGGATTAAAAGTAGCTGTGGCTGGAAATATCGGTAAGAGTTTTGCTCGTTTGGTTGCCAACGAAGAGCACGATAAGCCAGATTACTACGTGTTGGAAATCAGCAGTTTCCAATTAGACGATATGCATCAAGCGAAATTGGATATCGCCATTCTTACCAACATCACCCCAGATCACCTCGATCGATACAACTACAACATAGAAGAGTACATGGCTTCTAAGCTGCGCATCATTCAAAATCAAACCAATAAAGACGCTTTTATTTATTGTTTAGACGATGCGCTTACCATGAAAGCCTTAGCCAATACTACCATAGAGGCGCAGTCTTATCCATTCAGTCTCCACAAAGACCCGAAGGCTGCCGCATACATAGACCAGGACAGATTAATAATTAACACCAAGAACGATATAATGGATATGCCCACTAACGACCTTTCGTTGAAAGGAAAACACAATCAATACAATTCTATGGCAGCAGGAATTTCTGCCAGATTAGTAGATTTAAGAAAAGATACCATAAGACAAAGCCTCTCAAATTTCGAAAATGTAGAACACCGTTTAGAGTTTGTAGCTTCCATAAGAGGAGTTGAATATTATAACGATTCTAAAGCCACCAATGTAAACTCCGTTTGGTATTCTTTAGAGAGTATGGCAAAGCCCACTATTTGGATTGTTGGCGGCGTAGACAAAGGCAACGATTATGCAAGCTTGCTAGAGTTGGTTAAAGACAAAGTGAAAGCCATTGTTTGTTTGGGCAAAGACAATCTGAGAATTCACGAAGCTTTTGGCGCTCATGTAGATCTTTTGGTTAACACCATGAGTATGGAAGAGGCTGTAAAAATGAGTCATCACTTAAGCTCCAAAGGCGATGCTGTTTTGCTTTCCCCTGCTTGCGCAAGTTTCGATTTATTCGACAATTATGA
>DAIRTB010000081.1:0-8104 GCA_036804105.1 Bacteroidota bacterium
CTTGCCTTCAATGTGTAGATCAAAATCAACGGTTTTAGGGTGATTTAAAACAACAACAGGCGAGGAATGTGTAAACCTCACCTGCTGTTTAATATGAATATTATTTTCTCTGCCCAATACGGTTATCAACCATAAAAAACAAGCAAAAAACCAAATACCCAGAAATAGTTTTATGTCTGATTTCTGCAAAAACGAACGCCATAATTTTATTAACAGCGCCCTCATTAGCTTAAGCTTTTACCTCGGTAGTAGTTTTTGGATAAGCCAATTTGGTGGCATCCAAAGAAATGGCGGCACGGTCGAATTTAATTCTGTGGCCGCTATCTACTTCTAACATAATGGTTGTATCGCCAAGGTCTAATATTTTACCGTGGATTCCAGAAGTGGTAACAATTCTGTCGCCCTTTTGAATGGCTTCCACAAACTTCTTTTGCTCTTTCGCTTTTTTGGCTTGTGGTCTAATCATGAAAAAATACATAACGCCAAATATCATGGCAAACATAATTAGGGTAGACGTTCCACCGCCGCCTTCTGCTCCTGGGGCGCCGCCCATTAGGAAAATTGATTGTAATAAGCTCATTATTATTTAATTACTTCTGCTTTAATTTTAAGTTCTGTTATGTTAGGTATGGTGTTGGCAGAAATGGTTACCTGCTTTTCGTTTGGCCCTACCCTACCCTTGCTATCGAATTCAACTTTTATAAATTCAGACTCGCCTGGTTTAATTGGTTCTTTGGGGAATTTTGGTACGGTACATCCACATGAACCAACGGCTGTTGCAATTACCAAGTTGCTTTTACCTGTGTTGGTAAATTTAAACATATAAGTAACTTTTTCACCCTCTTGAATTCTACCAAAATCATATTCATACTCTTCGAAAACCATTTTGGGTAATGCACTTGAATCTACAACACCGCCAGTTGTACCAGAAACTGGATTGGTAATCAAACTTGTGTCAACACTTTTGTCAGACTGATTGCAAGCAAATAAAATGCTGCTCGAAATCATTACCATTAAAAAATTTATTTTCATAATTCTTTTTTATTCAATTAATCCTTTACCGCTTTTGTGCAAGAGTTTTTGATCTTTAAAATCCTTGAAAATGGAGTCTAAGATCCCGTTAACAAAGGTTTTGCTTTTAGGAGTACTATAATTTTTGGCAATTTCTATGTACTCGTTTATGGTAACTTTTACAGGAATTTCTGAGAAATTAAGCATCTCTGTAGCCGCCAAACCCAGAATCAAAACATCCATTTGGGCAATTCGTTCCAATTCCCAGTTTTTGGTTTTCTTGTCTATTAATTCCCGGAGTTTTTCATCGTTCAGCACTGCATTTCTAAAGAGTTCGAGCGCAAAATTCCAGTCGCCTTTCCAATCTGCCGAGATTTCTTGGAAAGTAATCTGACCTGTTAACAACGTTTTAAGTGTTCTGTTTACCCCTGCAAAAACCAAATCCTGATCTGAATCCCAGTGTAACGTAAACTCTTCGAAAGCAAATTCAACATCCTCGGTTTTCATTACAATTTGTTTAAGCAAGTAGGTTAGCATTGCAACATCTTGCTCAAGCGTACGGGTTTCAGTTTCGCAGTAGGTTTTGTATTCTTCAGATTGTTTTAAGTCTGTAAATAGACCTTTTATCAATTCAGGATTCCAAACCACTTGCGCTTTGTAAGTCTTAATTAAGCCTTGAAATTTATCGTTCTCGTTTAAGGCTTGAACCAAAAAGTTATTGGCAAATTTCCTATTCTCTTTAATTCCCTGTTTGGTACTTAAAAACTTACTGTCTTGGTTATCAGCATATAAATCTGTGTATTCGCTAATTTCTTTAAGCAGCAGAAGTGTTTTTAAATAAGATTCATACAGATTGAGAATATTGGCCAAAAGTTGTTTTTCGGCTTTGGGAAGATTTTTATCTTCGTTTTGCATAAATCCGTAAAGAGTTTGCAAAACCTTAATCCTAATGTGTCTTCTGCTAAGCATTACAAAAATTAAAGTACTGTTTTGATGTTCGAAATGTCGCTAATTCGCTTTTTAGCAATTTTTACAGCGGCATTATGTGTTGATATGTTCTCAGCTTCAGCTGTTTCGAAAATATCTAAGGTTCTTTGATAAATTGTTTCGGTTTTCGCCATTGCAGTTTCTTTACTGAAACCTGCAATTTCGGAATAAACGTTTATTAATCCACCAGCATTTATTAAAAAGTCTGGGGCATACAAAATACCTTTTTCCATTAGCATTGCGCCATGTCTTTGTGTATCCGCCAACTGATTATTGGCACCACCTGCCACAATTGAACATTTCAACATGGGTATGGTGTGGTCGTTTAAGGTTGCACCTAAGGCACATGGAGCATAAATATCTACTTCTCTATCGTAAATAGAATTCGGATCTACTACTTCAATGTTGGGGTGCTTTTTACTCACTTTATCCAATTGATCAGCAAAAATATCGGCAATCTGAATAATTGCGCCTTCCTTGTAAAGCAAATCGATTAGGTAATTGCCAACGTTTCCAGTTCCTTGAACCAAGACTTTTCTAGCTGCTAAACTATCGGTACCAAAAACTTTTTTTGCGGATGCTTTTATTCCCATATAAACACCATAAGCAGTTACAGGCGAAGGATCGCCACTTCCGCCTAAATGCTCTGGCAAACCGCTTACGTGCTTGGTTTCCATGGCAATGTACTCCATGTCTTGCTTAGATGTACCTACATCTTCGGCAGTAATGTATTTACCACCAAGACTTTGAACAAATTTTCCGTATCTGCGGAAATAAGCTTCGCTTTTATCTGTTCTAGAGTTTCCTATTATTACAGCTTTACCACCTCCAAGATTAAGTCCAGAAATGGCTGCTTTGTACGTCATCCCCTCCGATAATCTTAATGCATCGGTAATGGCATCGGCATCCGATGCATACTGCCACATACGTGTTCCACCCAAAGCTGGGCCGAGAACCGTGTTGTGGATGGAAATAATGGCTTTTAGGCCGGTTTTTTCATCATGGCAAAGAACAAGTTGTTCATGTCCCATTTCTGAAATGAGTTCGAAGACTGATTTTGGAGTAGCCTGCATTTGGATTTCGGATTTATAAAAAGATAATATTTTTCTAACGCACTGCAAAACTATGCAATTTTCACATTGTTACAATCTTACTTACCTTGCAGGTTGAAATGAAAAGGCTACAAAATCTAAAAAAGTATTTCCTAAAATATAAACTGTATCTAATCGGAGGCATATTTTTCGTTACGATAAGCAACTTTTTTGGGGTTTTACCCCCCATAATCATTAGGCATTCCATCAATTTAATACAAGAATCTATCTTGGTTTTTAGGTTATTTTCTGATGTTTTTTTTGTGGATATTATCCAGTCTGCCTATACCTACTACCTTTTTGTGTTCGGCGTTTTGGTAATTGCATTTTCCATAATTCGGGGATTGTTCATGTTTTTTATGCGTCAAACCATCATAGTGATGTCTAGAAACATTGAATTCGACCAAAAGAACGAACTATTCAATAAATATCAGGAGCTAAGTCTAGCATTCTTCAGAAGAAACAATACCGGCGATTTAATGGCTCGTGTAAGCGAAGATGTAGGCAAGGTGCGCATGTTTACAGGGCCAGGTTTGATGTATGGGATCAACCTCATAATTCTGTTTGCTTTGGTGGTAAGTTCTATGATTGCAGTAGACCCCAAGCTTACCTTATATGTGCTCACTCCGCTGCCCTTGTTAAGTTTTATTATTTTTCGCTTGAACAACATAATTCTGCACCGCAGCACCAAGATTCAAGAGAAACTTTCAGATTTAACAGTTTTTACACAAGAGGCATTTTCGGGAATTCGAGTTATAAAATCGTTCGGAAGAGAAAAAGCATTCCAACAAATGTTTGGCAACGAGTTAGAAGAGTTCAGACAAAGAAACCTCAATTTGGTAAAAGCAGATGCCCTCTTCTTCCCGCTTATTCTTTTGTTAATTGGATTAAGTACGATACTAACCATTTTTTTCGGTGGAATTCAGGTTATGAATGGCAGCATTTCGGCTGGTAATATAGGTGAATTCGTAATCTACGTAAACATGCTTACTTGGCCCGTTACATCTGTTGGCTGGGTGGCTTCTATAATTCAACAGGCATCGGCATCCCAAAAAAGAATAGATGCCATTATGGAAACCCAAACCGAGATTGATGGTAGTGTTGGGTTGGAAATTGAAAACATAAACTCCATCACCCTAAAAGATTTAGGTTTTAAATTTCCAGATTCTGGCATACAAGCGTTGAAAAACCTAAACCTAAACATTTCCAATGGAAGTACTTTAGGTGTTATCGGCAGAACGGGTGCGGGAAAATCTACGCTTGCAAATTTGTTAACCCGTTTGTACGACCCTACGGAAGGTGAGCTACTCATTAACAACATAGACCTAAGAACCATAAAACCCTTGAGTTTAAGGCAGCTTATTGGCTATGTGCCGCAAGATGTTTTCTTATTCTCGAATACCATTGCTCAAAATGTAGCCATTGGAGAGGAAAAATTCGATCTCGAAAGAGTTAAGGCGGCATGTAAAATGGCGGCCATTCATAGTTCAATTGAAGAATTTCCCGAAGGTTACAATACCATTTTGGGCGAAAGAGGCGTTACCCTTTCTGGCGGACAAAAACAAAGACTTGCAATTGCTAGAGCATTGTATAAAAAACCACAGCTCTATATTTTCGATGATTGTCTTTCTGCTTTGGATGCCGATACCGAGAAAGTAATTATTTCCAATTTGTTGGCCGAAACAGACCAGGTAACCACCATAATTATTGCGCATAGAATATCTTCGGTAATACATGCAGACCAAATAATTGTTTTAGATGAAGGCGAAATTGTGGAAATGGGCAACCATACTACCTTGTTGAAAAACAATGGTTTCTACAGCGAATTGTACCAAAAACAGATGATAGAACAAGAAAAGCCCGTTAACCCTTAAGTATTTTTCTTGCTGATTTCAGCTAATTTTTATAATTTCATCGCTTATTCCAAAAACACACACTATGTACGAGTCTGACAAAGGGCAAGAAAGAAACAGGGAAGAGGTATACTCTAAGAAGATCAGAGCCGGCAAAAGAACTTATTTCTTCGATGTTAAAGCCACGAAAGGCAACGATTACTACCTAATTATTACCGAAAGCAAAAAGAAATTTGAAGAAGGCAATTATGTGAAACACAAAATATTCTTGTATAAAGAAGATTTTAAGAAGTTTTCTGAAGGCTTATTAGAATCTCTAAATTACATACAAGAAGAGTTGATGCCAGAATACGATTTCGACGCTGCTCCAACAAGTTATAGCAATAGCACCGCAGAAGATTTAGAAGACGATTTGTAGTATATGTTCAAGAAGCTGAGTTTAAACCTGCTGTACATATTATTTCCCCTAACCCTTTTGGTTGTGGTGATTTGGTATTTTAAAGACATTTTTCTCTACATTGTTTTCTCGTCCATTTTTGCGGCAGTGCTTACGCCATTTGTAAATTGGGCATCCTCTAAAAAAATAAAAAACTGGCAGGTTCCTAGAAATTTAGTTGCAGGAACAAGTGTTCTCTTTTTAATGCTCGCAGTTTTTGGCATAATCGCTTTATTTATTCCACTTTTTACGGAGCAGATTTACATTATTTCTAACACCAGTCCAGATTCCATTTTAAAGGCTATAATGAAGCCGCTAAATAATCTTGAAGCATTTTTAATTAATAGCGAGCTTGTTGAAAATGAGCCGGGATTTCTTAAAGAACTTGCTACCAATGGCATTACCAATATTTTAAGCTTAAACGATGTTTCGAGCTTTTTTTCTGGTTTAACAGGAGCTGCAGGCAGCTTTTTTGTGGGATTTTTTGCGGTACTTTTTATCACGTTTTTCCTTTTAAAAGAAAAAAACCTTTTGTTAAACACGTTTAGTGCTATTTTTCCAGACGAGTATGCAAAAGATATAAAGGAAACTTTTAAAGAAACCAATTACCTCATTTCTAGGTACTTTAGAGGAATAATCTTACAGATTGTTTGTGTTTCAACCTTGGTATTAATTGGACTAAGCATTTTAGACATAAAACATGCTTTGGTAATTGCCATTTTTGCTGGGCTAATCAACATAATCCCCTATTTAGGTCCACTAATTGGTGGCGCTTTCGGAGTACTTATTGCAATAACGGGTAATTTAGAAATGGATTCCATTCCCCTACTCTATCTAGCCATAAAGGTTTTTTCCGTATTTGCCATTACCCAGCAAATAGATAATTGGGTTTTGCAACCACTCATTTTTTCTAAAAGCGTATTGTTGCATCCCCTCGAAATCTTCATCATAATTTTTGTTGGCGCAAGAGTAGCAGGCCCTTTGGGTATGTTTTTGGCAATACCCATTTATGCCATTGTAAAGGTTATTGTTGCGCATACTGCTGTAATAATTAAAAGAGCAGAACCGAGAATTATTATCAATTCTCCTTAACTTTCAAAAACTTTTGAAAGTTTGCGCCTGTTCTAAATACATGCGAAAAGCCATTTTTCTTTTTAGGAACGATTTAAGATTGCGAGATAACGAAGCCTTGATGTTTGCTTCAAAGAATTACGATTACCTAATTCCCACCTTTATTTTGGAGGATGAATTTGAACAAGAAGTAATCCCAGACTTAAAAAGAATGGGCGAATTTAGATTGCAGTTTCTATTAGAAAGTCTTCGGAATCTTAAAGAAAACCTGCAAAATTTGAACAGCGATTTGCTTTTTATTAAGGGTAAAACACTTACAGAAATTCTGAAATTAGCAAAAGAGCACCAGGTTTCGGCAGTGGTATGCGCTAGAGGAATTGGTTACTACGAAACCCAATTTGAAGCACAATTAGAAAACGAATTAGCAAAAATTGGAGTTGCCTTCGAATGCATTTGGGGCGAAACACTTTATCATGTTGATGACCTACCTTTTCCCATTAAAAAAACACCAGTAATATTTACAGATTTTAGAAAAGCCCTAGAGAAAGATAGTGCAGTTCGAGCAGAATCATTTCCCCCAAAAAAATTGGCTACGGTTTCTCTTCCAAAAACTGAAATTCCAACCTTAAAAGAGTTGATGGGTTTTGAACCAAACAGAGATTTAAGAGCTGCTTGCATTTTTAAGGGAGGCGAAGATGCGGCTTGGCAAAGATTAAATAACTATTTTTTCGAAGGCAAACATCTTGGCAATTACAAACAAACTAGAAACGAATTGCTAGGAGCAGATTACTCAAGCAAATTCTCGGCTTGGTTGGCTTTAGGATGTATCTCGCCTGTGAGCATCTACTGGCAGGTAAAAATCTACGAAGAAACGATTCTAAAAAACGATTCCACCTACTGGTTAATTTTCGAATTGCTTTGGAGAGACTTTTTCAAATTTACTTCCCTAAACGCTGGCAACAAACTCTATTTAAATGGGGGATTGAAAGGGCACAACTTCAAAACCGATAAGCCTAACCTCAAACTTTTCGAAGCATGGAAACAAGGCCAAACCGGAATCCCTTTTGTAGATGCCAATATGAGAGAATTGAAATACACCGGATTTATGTCTAACAGAGGCAGACAAAATGTAGCAAGCTTCTTGGTAAACGATTTAAAATTGCCTTGGCAATGGGGAGCTCGCTATTTCGAAAGCGTCTTAATAGATTATGATGTGGCGAGCAATTGGGGCAATTGGTGTTATGTTGCTGGTGTTGGCAACGACCCAAGAGAAAATCGTTACTTCAACATCCTAAAGCAAGCCCAACAGTACGATAAACATGCTGCTTACATAAAACATTGGCTTCCGGAACTTGCACACTTAGAAGCTTCAAGCGCTCACCAACCTTGGGATTATTATAAAACCTCAGCTGGAAACCAAAAAACCAAAGCACCTAATTACCCAAAGCCATTAGTTGGGTTGAAGGCGTTTAATCAGTAGCCAGGGTAAAGTAAACCTGTGTCATTTTCTAACTCCAATTTATTCTTGACACGAAACTGAAAAAACAAATCTGTGTCATTTTCTTTTTTCCAAATTTATTTGACACAGATCTGAAAAACCTGATTTGTGTCATTTTTATTTTTCAGAAAAATTTACACAACAATGCATTGCGGAT
>DAIRTB010000082.1:0-7959 GCA_036804105.1 Bacteroidota bacterium
AATGTCTCTACCTTATTTAAGCGATGTTGATAGGATAAACAAGCCGTTAAACTAAAAAAAGAAACACAAACCAGCAGCCACAACCGCAACTTTTTGGCGGAGAACAAGGGCATGGTGCTTTAGTTTTTTACAAATTTCTTAATCTCTTTGTCGCCAATCCAAACCTTTTCGTTGGTTTCCAGATTGGTAAGTTCTAAGTTTACTTTGTAGAAAATGGTGCGCTCACGCTTAAACTGATCGGTAACCGACGAGATTACGCCACCTAAAATAAAATCGGCTCCTAATTCTTTACCCCAAGCCTTGCGAGTTTCTAAAGATGAAAATGTTTGTTGATCTGCACGTTCTGCACGTAATTTCTCTCTAGCTTCGGAAGCTTGCACCACACGCACTGTTCCTGTATTGATAAAAGCAGCTTCCATTTCTTTCATAAAAACTTCTGTTTCAATGTGCTCTGCTGTACGGTTTTCAATCCAACCAACAATAACTACTGGTCTTCTGCTCATAGCCGAAGTAAATGCATCTAACCATGGCTTGTTTAAACAGCTGGCAATCATCTCAGCTGATACCATTTTGGCATCGGTACTGTTCCAGTTTCCACTCAAATCTACTGTTTGATTTGGATCCATTCTAGTAACTGTTCTATTGGAACATCCAACTAAAAACAAGCCTAATGCGAGGGTAATAATGTTTAGGGATTTCATATTTGAATTTAATTATCTTAAGTCAACAACATCAACCCCTTTAAAATTAACCTGATTGTAAACAAAAAGGTTATCTGCAACTTTAGGGTTAGGAACAAGTTTCGAAACACTGTAAGTATATCTACTTCCGTTTTTATCGAAAATTTTGGCGCTTGTTATGTGCGAAGTGGCTTTGTCTACACAAAGTCTGATTTTGAAATAACTAACCTGCTTTTTTACTGGGGTTAAATCTATGTATTGAACGGTTTTCCCATTTTCAATCTTTTCTTCTAAAAAGGTATAATTGAAGCCTTTTTGATAAAAAGTAAAAATGTTAGATGGACTAATCTCGTCTTGGTTTTCTTCTAAGGTTGAGATTTGCAATTCTTTTTCTTCTACTAAATGGGTATAAAGGCTTTTGCCATCCGAAAAAATTTTCTGTGCACCTAAATCTATTCGGAACATTTTACCTTTCAACACAATTTTGCCACTCTTCTTTTCTTTTATTTTCTCCTGAGTATTTTCTATTTCTAAGCCGAAATCTGCGCTTAGAGTTGAATAACTCTTGTATGTTTTGGCTACTTTATCAAGGATAACTCTTGCTTTTGGGTCGTTCTGCGTGAAAGCTGTAAAAGCCATCAACTGAAATACAACTGCTAGGATTATATACTTCATGGTACTTATTTTTTAAGATTATGATTCAAAAACTGTTCCAAAGATGCTTCATCTGGAATTAATACTTTTCTGGCCTTGCTTCCTTCAAAAGGCCCCACAATGCCTGCCGCCTCGAGTTGATCAACAATTCTACCTGCTCTATTGTAACCCAATTTCAACTTTCTTTGAATGGTTGAAGTTGATCCTTGCTGGGTCATAACTACGATTCTAGCTGCATCAGCAAACATAGAATCTCGCTCTGAGGGGTCGAAATCGCTAAAACCGCCCGATTCTCCCTCTGAGAAGAACTCTGGTAGCAAGTGCGCATCTGGATAACCTCTTTGCGCACCGATATACTCGGTTATGCGCTCAACTTCGGGTGTATCAACAAAACCGCACTGCATTCTGATGAGCTCATTTCCATCGGAAATCAACATATCGCCCCGTCCGATTAATTGGTCGGCACCATTGGTATCAAGGATGGTTCTGGAGTCTATTTTCGAAGAAACCCTAAAAGCAACCCGAGTTGGGAAGTTCGCTTTAATGGTTCCTGTAATAATATTTACACTCGGTCTTTGGGTTGCAATAATTAAATGGATGCCTATTGCACGGGCTAACTGCGCTAAACGGGCAATGGGCATTTCTACTTCCTTGCCTGCAGTCATCATTAAATCTGCAAACTCGTCAACAACTAGAACGATGTACGGCAAAAACTTATGTCCTTTTTCAGGATTTAATTTCCTGCGGATAAACTTCTCGTTGTATTCTAAAATATTTCTTACCTCGGCATCCTTCAGCAAATCGTAACGTTGATCCATCTCAATACAAAGCGAGTTCAAGGTGTTCACCACTTTTTGCGTATCGGTAATGATGGGATCTTCTTCGTTTGGAAGTTTGGCTAAAAAATGGCGCTCAATGTGCTTGTAAATTGACAATTCCACTTTTTTCGGATCGATCAACACAAACTTCAATTGCGAAGGGTGCTTTTTGTAAAGTAAGGAAACCAAGATGGCATTCAATCCAACTGATTTACCTTGACCAGTTGCACCCGCCATAAGCAAGTGGGGCATTTTAGCCAAATCTGCAATATAAACTTCGTTCGAAATCGTTTTGCCCAAAGCTACTGGAAGTGCAAACTGAGAATTGATAAACTTTTCTGATGCGAGCAACGATTTGATGCTCACAACTTCCTTCTTCTCATTCGGAACTTCAATACCGATGGTACCTTTACCTGGAATCGGAGCGATAATCCGAATTCCTAATGCAGCTAAACTTAAGGCGATATCGTCTTCTAAACTTTTAATTTTAGAGATTTTCACTCCTTTTGCAGGAATAATTTCGTACAAAGTAACCGTTGGACCAGGCGTGGCTCTAATCTCATCGATCTCGATATTGTAATTCTTTAAGGTGTTGATAATCTGTTCTTTCTTCTGCTCCAATTCAGCCAAAGTGGTACGAGCTTTGCCCGAACCATGGTCTTCGAGCAAATCTAGTTCTGGGTATCTATAAGACGAAAGATCTAGTTTAGGGTCGTACAAATTTTGTTCTGAAACCACCACGCCAGCTTCTGCTATTTTCTCTGCTGGAGCTTCGTTTACCTGCAACGAAATCTGACCATTTTGTCTAGGAACTTTTGCGATGATGGGTTTGAATGCTTCTTCAGGATCGTCTATCTCGTCTTCGTCAAGATCTACAACAAGCGGTATATAATTCGGATCTTTCACCAAGACAGGGGGCACTTGCGGACTGTTCGGATCTATTTTTAACTTATTGGTTTTGATGTCTGAAATGCTTGCTTTAGGCACATCATCGTCTTCATCAACATCAAAAGGTGGTTCTTCTTTAGTTTGAACTTTTGGTTTTGGAGTAAACAAACTAGCTGGAAAGAATGATTTAAAAGGCCTTTTTTCCCCAGCTTTTTTCTCTGGTAGGTTTAGCGCAACATTGTATCGAATTATAAAATATCCAACCCAAAAAATTAGAAGGATGAAAAACAATCCAAGTAATCCTGCCGCCGCATTTAGACTATTAGTTGACCACTCGCCAAAAGCGCCACCTACGAAATCGTATTGGGTATCTAAAACACTCCTGAAGACAAAACTTGCGGTGGTGCTTAAAGCAATCATTAAAAGAATTGCATGCGCAGTTTTTGCAAACAGATTTATTTGCATTTTCTTGAAGATGATGCTTGCAGCTACCCAAAAAAGTACATAGGGAATTGCAAAAGCACCGATTCCGAAACCTTTGTGCATCAATTTATGAGAAACACCTGCACCTAATTTCCCCAACCAGTTTTCTGCTTTTTCGGGTTGACGAACTGCCTCCAAAATTCCATTTTGAGCTAAGGAAGCATCAGATTGCCAAGTAAAAAAGAAACTAATAAAGGCAACTAAGAACATCAGGCAAAGTAGAAAAACAAAAAAGCCAAAAGCTTTGAAATAGGCGCCATCCACGTCAATTATTGGGTTGCTTTTTTTCTTCTCAGCTTTGGGTTTTACACTTGCCACTCTTTTTGGAGGAGGCGAGCTTTCTTCTACTTTTTCTTTAAATTTATTAGCCATCTAATTTTTAATCCTTACAAAAATACCTAATTGTTAACTTTTTGAGCCAAATGATTTAAAAATCAGCGAATTCCTTTTCCTAAAAGTTCAAAATCGTGGCCATAACCGTCTGACCAACAGCATTTAATGTTGCCTTGTCAATGGCATCTAAGTTATCATCATGTGTATGCCAATAAGCACCAAAACCAGACCTCGTACCTCTATCGTTGTGTATGATGTCGATCATGGGTACTTGCCTTATGGTATTTACATAGTAATGATCGTCGGTTATTGGTCCCCATTTGCTATATTGAAAATAGCTACCAAAACCCAGTTTCCCAGCAGTATTCCACACATAGCGAACAACATCTGGCGCATAATAAAGTGAGAATTCTTCTTGAGAAAAAACAGCTCCTGGTGCACCAACCATGTCTAACAAAATGCCATAACGAGCTGTGTAATTGGGCACATGCGGTTTCTTTGCCCAATACTGAGAACCTAAACAATATGAATCTGGCATGTTTGGATAATTTGAATTTTCTGGCTGGCCGTAATCTTCCGTATCGAAAAAGATAATATCCACGCCTAGTTCTGTGTTCATTTCTGCGAGCTGACGAGCAATTTCTAAAAGCACCCCTACTCCACTTGCGCCATCGTTAGCACCGAGGATGGGTTGGTCTGTTCTTTCTTCATCTTGGTCTGCAAACGGACGGGTATCCCAATGTGCGGCTAACAGAATTCTTGGTTTCACTTCTAGATTAAAACTTCCAATGATGTTATAAATTGGTAACTGCTTACCATTGAACGCTTTAGCAGAACCAGTTTGTCTAGTTACCGTTGTTGCAAATCTTTTCAAAGTTGCTTCCAAATAATCTGCGCAAGCAGCATGAGTTGAAGTTCCAGGAACACGTGGACCGAAATCTACCTGTTTGTACACAAATTGATAGGCAGAATCTGCATTGAAATTCCCTCTTAAAAACTTATTTTCTTCTACGGGTGATGTAGTTTCAGGCGTTTTCGGCCGTTCGGTTTTTGGTTTCTCCTCTCCGCTACAAGCGGCAAGTAGCCATGAAAAACCTACAAAAACATATCGTGCTATTATGCGAAAGTCCATGTAGTACCCGATTTAGAATCCATAATCTGAATGCCTAAAGCCACCAATTCGTCTCGTATCTGATCGCTTTTTGCGTAATCCTTATTTGCTTTTGCCTCAGATCTCAACTTCAATAGAAACTCAACCAATCCTGCGGTAGCGGCTTGTTGCGTATGTTCCTCGGCTTTTAAGCCTAAAATATCGAAAACCAAGGTGTTCGTAAGTGTTTGCAAATGTTTTAAATCATCAGCCGAAATACTTGCTTTACCAGCAACCACCAAATTTGCAAAGTGGATGGCTTCGTAAATATTGGCGATGAGTCGAGGAGTAGATAAATCATCATTCAAAAACTCAAAGGAACGGTTTTCGAAATCTGCTACGTTAAATTCAGTGGTTGATTCTCCAGCCTTTAACTGGTTAATGGTCTCCACCCCTTTTAAAAATCTGGCCAACCCTTTTTCTGCTGCTTGCAAAGCTTCATTCCCGAAATCTAGCGTGCTTCTATAATGCGCTTGCAGAATAAAGAAGCGTACGGTCATTGGGTTGTAAGCTTGCTCCAATACCTTATTCGAGCCAGAAAAGATTTCGTCAAGGGTTATGAAATTCCCCAAACTCTTACCCATTTTCTGTCCGTTTATGGTGATCATATTGTTGTGCACCCAATATTTTGCAGGATCATGATTGTGCGCAGCATTCGATTGTGCAATTTCACATTCATGATGCGGAAACATCAAATCCATTCCACCAGCGTGGATATCGAAAGTTGTGCCTAAATACTTACTACTCATGGCAGTACACTCTAAATGCCATCCTGGAAAACCTTCGCCCCAAGGAGAGTTCCAGCGCATAATGTGCACAGGATCAGCTCGTTTCCAAAGTGCAAAATCTTCTTTGTTGCGCTTCTCTTCTTGTCCGTCTAAGGCTCTTTCTTCACCACTGGAAATTAAATCTTCTAGAACTCTGCCCGAAAGCTTACCGTAATTACCAGTTTGGTTATATTTGTGTACGTCGAAATAAACAGAACCGTTGCTTTCGTATGCCAATCCATGAGCTAAAATTTGCTGCACCAACTCAATTTGCTCCAAGATATGTCCGGAAGCTCGTGGCTCGATTGAAGGAGGTAGCACATTTAATTGCTCCAAGTTTTTGTGATATCGATCGGTATAATACTGAGCAACTTCCATCGGCTCCAGTTGTTCTAAGCGAGCTTTTTTGGCAATTTTATCTTCGCCTTCGTCGGCATCGTTTTCAAGATGACCAACATCGGTAATGTTTCGTACGAATCTAACCTTATAACCGCAGTATTTCAGGTATCTAAAAAGCACATCGAATGTTACAGCTGGACGAGAATGCCCCAGATGCGCATCTCCATAAACCGTTGGACCACATAAATACATGCCTACAAAAGGCGCTTTTATGGGTTCGAAAACTTCAATTTTTCTACTTAATGTGTTGTAGAGCTTTAAGCCTGATTTCATTTGGCAAATATAGCATTTTGATGTTCTTATTTTGGGATGATAAAATCTACCACTACCGCTCTATGGTCTGAGGCGGGCGATTTTACAATGTGATGTTGGGCAGTTTGAAACTTCGCATCTAAAAAAATATGATCAATTTTAAGGAAAGGAAAAACTCCTCCATAGGTTTCTCCAATTCCGCTGCCTTTTTCTGCGAAGGGATCTCTAAGGTTTCTAGCAACCTTTCTATAGGCGAAGGAAAGTGGAACATCGTTTAAATCTCCTCCTACAATTACTGGAAAGGGCGATTGTGCAATTTCATTACTTACTTCATTGGCTTGCTGCGAACGCAAAATAACAGCCGATTTTAATTTTCCGAAAACTGCGTTTAAGCCCGCCTTGTCTACGTTTGCGTTTTGAGTAAGCTGTTTTAAGGCTTCAAAATCGTTTCTTCCGAAATTATTTGAGGCCAAATGCACAGAATAAACTCGAATAAATTGAGAGCTATCTATCTCTAAATCAGCATAAATACATCCGTTTAAACTGGGTTGTTTAACTTTTATGTTTACCTCTTCTCTATTGGAGATTTTGAATTTAGAAAAGATGGCTAAGCCAGCACGTTCATGCTTATTGAAGGAAACTTTTCTGTTGAAAAACCCATATTCTAGGCCAAGTGAATCGAAAATCAATCTTACAAAATCTGTTTGTTTTGGATCACCATTTGAAAACTCCTGAAAAAGAATTATATCTGGCTGTTGTGCTTTTATGGTTGCTTTAATGAGTGCCTGATTTTCGCTAATCTGTTTCGGACTTTGCTCTCTAAATGCCTTGATGTTGTAGGTCATTACCCTTATGGTATTGGGTTTTTCTACTTGTTCTTTCGGCAATCTGAGCTTTATAAGCGAAGTAAAACTGGTGTGAATTAGCAGGAGAAAAGCTAAGGGCAATACAAAATGCTTACGCCTTCTAAGCAGCCAATAGGCTAGAAATAAGAGATTTACTAGATAAAAAGGAATACCTGCAAGAGCTAAAAACTGAATTAACCATAAGTGAGAAGCCCATTCAAACCCGGCCATTAACGCCGCAGCAAACAATATGGCAAAGCCGATATTGATTATCCAAATGGGCCAATCGTATAGTTTAAGTTTTCGCAAGGTGAAATTATATTACAAGGTATTAATTACCGCCTGCTTTGAACAAAATTTCTTTTTCTTCCTTTGTCAGGCTTTCGTAACCTGAAACGGAAATTTTATCTAAAATCTTATCAATTACCTCTTGTCTGCTTCCACTTATTTTTGGTTTCGAAGCAGTAGATGTTGTTGCGCTTTTATTGTAGCTGCTTTGGCTTGGTCTTTTAGTTACTTTCATACGATTTCGAGGTTTCAAAAGTATTACCATTTTATCAACCATTTTGTTAAATCCACTTGCTAAATCTCTTCCTTTTCTAAGTTGGATAACATATATATAGCCAAACATAGCACCGCCTAAGTGAGCGAAATGCCCGCCAGCATTTGGGCCAGCGAGTTGAAGTAAAT
>DAIRTB010000083.1:0-7898 GCA_036804105.1 Bacteroidota bacterium
GAAGTACAGGCTCAGGTATGGGTTGTCCTGATTGGCCAAAATGTTTCGGACAGTATATCCCGCCAACTTCAGTTGAAGAATTGCCCGCTGATTATAAGATTCAGTACGCAGAGATCAGAAAGCAAAAGAACGAGCGCTTCGCTAAAATTGCACAGCTTTTAGGTTACGATACGTTTGCAGAGCGCATACTAACCGATCCTTCTGTTTATGAAGAGGCAGATTTCAATGCAGTTAAAACTTGGACAGAATACATTAACCGCCTTTTTGGTGCGCTTACAGGCTTGTTCATTTTGTTAACTACCGTTTTTGCCTTTCTTACCTTCAAATGGAGCACACCTTTCTTTTTTGCTTTTGGTGGATTTTTATTGGTTATTGTTCAAGGTTTGTTGGGTGCTTTTGTGGTGAGTAGTAATCTCACGCCCATCATTATCACGCTTCATTTGATTTTAGCTTTTGTGGTGATTGCATTTTTGTTGGCAGCAAAGGTTAGTGCCAAAAGAAAAGAGTTTGCTTTTATTGGAATGAGCAGAGCTTCTTTACTAACCTTGACAGGAATTTTCCTGATGGTGCTTTTGATACAAATTGTTTTTGGTACAGGCGTAAGAGAAGAGGTAGACAGCATTTCTAAAGCACTAGGAGACGAAAACAGATCTAAATGGTTGAGAAATTTAGGTTCAGGATATGCGTTGCACAAAACCTTTTCAGTTGGGGTTGGTGCAATGGCCTTTGCAGTATTTTATTTTGTGGAAAAGAGTGTTGCTGCTTTAAAACCATTTGCGCTTGCATTGTTGTTACTTACCTTGTTTCAGATTCTAAGTGGGTTGGTAATGAATCAGTTCTCCTTACCTCGAGCAGCTCAGACCCTACATATTGGGGTAAGTAGCTTAATTTTTGGCATGGGTTTTCTCATTTTTGCAAAACTTTGGCTAAAACCAAGTCCTTTGCAAGTAACAAGTAATGCGAATTAACTAACTTTGCAAATTCATGTTCGGAACAGGTACCATACAAAATAATTTAATGTCAGTTCTTCGGTCTAAAGCAACTGATTACGCTCAATTTTTCAAGCTCAGACTTGCATCTTTGGTAGTTTTCAGTTCAATAATTGGTTACCTTTTTGCCAATACTGGCCCGATTAATTTTTTAGAGCTCACTTACTTATTTTTAGGTGGATTTCTAATAGTTGGTAGCTCCAATGGTATCAACCAAATTATTGAACGTGAGTACGATAGGTTAATGACTAGAACAGAAAATCGACCAGTGGCAACCAAAAGAATGAGCGTTTTAGAGGCGAGTTTGTTAGCTACAATTGCGGGTGTTGTTGGCATTTCCATAATCGCTGTTCAGTTAAATCCACTTGCGGCTCTTTTGGGTTTTATTGCTTTGGTTTCTTATGCCTTCATCTACACTCCATTTAAAAGAGTTAACTCCATTGCTGTTTTTTTAGGAGCATTTCCGGGTGCTTTACCTGTTTTAATTGGTTATACCGCCGTAACAGGTACCATAACTTTCGATGCAGTTCTGCTCTTTATGGTTCAGTTTATATGGCAGTTTCCACATTTTTGGGCTATTGCCTGGATTTTACACGAAGATTACAATAAAGCAGGGTTTAAATTAATGCCTTCTATGAATGCTCCCGGTAAACGAGATGCGATTCAGATTTTAATTTATACAGTAACCCTAATTCCATTAGGTTTAATGCTAACTGTTATGGGATATACTGGATGGATTTCAGCCATTGTGGTAACCCTTACCGCCTTATTTTTCCTTAAACAAGCCCTAGATCTATATCGTACGCAAGCTAAAGCCGAGGCTCGCAAATTAATGTTCGGCTCATTTCTATACCTACCTGTGGTACAGATAGCTTACCTTTTAGATAAAATTTAGGTTTATGAATACAAACACTGCTAAACTAGAAAATTCAGCTCCAGTAAACAAAAGGGTAAATCCTAAAATGTTTATGCTTTGGCTGAGTATTATTTCCATTTCCATGATTTTTGCTGGTCTTACATCTGCATATGTAGTAAGAAAAGCCGATGGAAATTGGCTGGAATTTAAAATGCCCATTGCATTTACGTACTCCACTGTTTTATTGATACTTTCGAGTATCACCATGCATTGGTCTTTGTGGGCAGCTAAGAAAAATGAGCTGCTTCAGATAAAAATCGGCCTGGCTATTACCATGCTTTTGGGTGCTGGATTTGTTTACTCGCAATATGTAGGTTTTAACCAAATGGCAGATTTAGGTCTGTATTTTGTGGGAAATATCTCAAGTTCATTTGTAATTGCCATAACAGCGATACATATTCTGCATTTGGTTGTAGGAATTTTGTTTCTAATTGCTACTTTTGTGGCAGCAATGCGGTTTAAGATCCATTCGAAGAATCTTATTCAAATTCGCTTATGTACAACGTACTGGCATTATTTGGATATTCTTTGGATTTATCTTTTCCTTTTTCTAACCTTTTACAAATAATAACCAAAATATAGATAGATGGCTAATACAGAAACTACGCTAACTACTGGCGGCCCTTGGGACGGAGGCACATCGCCATTCAATGCGAGCTACGGCAAGCTGATGATGTGGTTTTTCCTACTTTCGGATGCATTTACTTTTTCAGCACTTTTATTAGCATATGGAGCATTAAGATATAGTGCACCATCTTGGCCAATTCCAGATGAAGTTTTTCAATCTGCACCGTTTATTCCACATGGAGCTCCGCTTGTATTTGTGGGTATTATGACATTTATATTAATTGCTAGTTCTGTAACCATGGTGTTAGCTGTTGAAGCAGGACATAGAATGGCTAAAGCAGAAGTAACTAAATACATGATACTTACCATTATTGGTGGTATTTTATTTTTAGCCTGCCAAGCTTGGGAATGGAATCACTTACACCATGAAGGCGCTTGGTGGGGTAGAAATCCATTTCTAAATGCCGATGGAAGTGCTGGTGCAGTTAACTTCACCAACTTATTTTTTACCATTACGGGTTTCCATGGTTTCCACGTATTCAGTGGGGTAATTATCAACATAATTATTTTATTCAATGTAATGGCTGGAACTTATGAGCGTAGAGGTCATTACGAAATGATTGAAAAAACTGGTTTATACTGGCACTTTGTAGACCTTGTATGGGTATTCGTTTTTACCTTCTTTTATTTAATTTGATCTTTAAAAACTAAACACCATGGCAGAGCAATCAGTAAAAGGAATTTGGAAGGTTTTCTTTATTCTTCTTGGGATCACAGCATTAGAGTTTATCATAGCGCTGGTTCCGGCATTCTCATTCATTCCAAAAGACGTAAAAAGTATTATTTACGTAGTTTTAACCTTGTTTAAGGCATTCTACATTGTGGCTTATTTTATGCACTTGAAGTTTGAGCGTTTAAATTTGATTTATACCATTCTAGTGCCTTTATTCTTTATTGTTGCTGCTATTGTGGCAATTATGGCTGAAGCAGGTTACTGGAATTTCATAAGAGACGCCGCTTAATTTATCTTGAAAAAGCAAGGAATTCTACTTTTTCTAATCTTAGGCCTTCCGGTTTTTATCTACCTGATGTACCTAACTTTAGCTAAAAATACTTACAAAGAAATACCTATTTTAGGTATTGTACCTTCAGATTTCCTTCAAAACATTAAAGAAAGCATTCCAGATGAGAATGCTTTCTTTGTTGTTGGATTTACCGATTCCATTGGTCAGTCTACTTTTTCCCCTGTTGTAAGGCAGCTCAGTAGGGTAGCGGGCACTTTTAAATCGAAGGAGCAAATTCATATCCGAGTTTTACTGCAAGGCGGTGGCTTGAACAATCAAACGCTTACACTTCTGGGTGATAAAGCCAATCCTAAATACAAAATGAGATTTGTGCCAATTCCTTACCAATCGGGAGATGTTTACCTGAACTCTTTTGCTGCATCAGATTCAGTAGGTCGTTATCAAGTAATTAAAGATCAAGTATTTACAGCCAATCTTTTTATTGTGGATGCCAAAGGCCAAATACGAGGATGCTTTAATGGACTCGACACAAAGGCAGTAGAAGAAATGATGGGTGTTTTACGAATATTGATGCTCAATAGCAAAACCGATTAACCAATAAAACGTTCTTATTATTATGAAAGAGAAGCAAATACTCAATTCAATTTATGTGGTTTCCACCCTTGTATTTGTAGCGGTAATTGTACTTTTTAATTTGCCCAAAGTTGAAAATATGCCCGAATGGGTTAAAGTGCTTCCCAAGATTAATGCAGTTTTAAATTCAATTTGTACGGTGCTTTTAATTGGTTCTTTAATCATGATTAAGCAAAAGAATATAGCCGCTCATAGAAAGCTCAATATTGCGGCATTTACAGTATCAGCCATGTTTTTAGTTACCTATGTTTTGTTTCATGCATTTGGGGTAGAAACCAAATATCCGCCAGAAGCGCCATTTAGAACTTTATACTTTTTTATCTTAATTAGCCATATTATATTGGCGGCAACGGTGTTACCTTTGGTATTAGTAACTTTTTACAGAGGATTAAACATGCAAGTGCCATTGCACAAAAAGATTGCCAGAATAACAATGCCAATTTGGTTGTATGTAACTATTACTGGCGTTATTGTTTATTTAATGATTTCACCTTATTACCAGTTCTAATGAAAAAGATTCTCTTCATCATAATGTTTGTTTTTGCAGCTTCGGTTTCCACGCCAGTTGCTGCTCAATGCCCAATGTGTAAAACTGCCTTGGAATCTAATATGCAAGATGGCGAAAAGCCGAAGGGCACAGGCATAAACAAAGGCATTTTATATTTACTTGCCATGCCATTTTTAGCGTTCATCGGCATTGGTGGAGCCTATTATTATAACGTTCGAAGAAATGCAAACTAAAACCAAGTTTGTTGAGGTTTCTCGTGCAAATGCAATTTTGAAATGCAAATGTCCTAGATGTAGACAAGGCACCATGTTTCAATATCCGCTAACTCGAATAGACAAATTGATGGAAACCAATACCCATTGCGCTTATTGCGGATTACATTACGAGGTTGAGCCAGGTTTCTTTTGGGGCGCTTCTTATTTTAATTATGGCTTTAGCGTTGCCTTAATGGTTGCCATTGGCATTGCAATTAACATTTTTGTTGATAACCCACCAATTTGGTTATTTTTGGCATTTATTATGGGCGGATTACTCATTTTTGCCCCTATTTCTGTTAGAATGTCTCGAAGCCTTATGCTTCATCTTTTTGGTGGAATAAAATACAATCCACCTGTTCACGATTAGTTTTTTTTTCAAACTTAATTACTTATAACTTCTTATATGCAATTGCAAGAAATTATTGACGGCTACAAGGCCATTCAGTCAGAAATCTGCTACGGATTAGCCCAGCTTGATGGAAAAGAAAGTTTCAGTGTAGAACTTTGGGATCGTCCTGAAGGCGGCGGTGGAATTACTCGTGTTATTAGCAATGGCGATTTAATGGAAAAAGGTGGGGTAAACTTCTCGTATGTACATGGACCTTTACCAGAAGTTTTGAGATCTGAGCAAAGAGATGCTGCCAATTTCCATGCAACTGGAGTTTCTATTGTATTACATTCTAAGAATCCATTTGTGCCGATTATCCACATGAACATTCGTTACTTTGAAATGGATAATGGGAACTGGTATTTCGGTGGTGGAATAGATGTGAGTCCGGCGTACCCGAATGTTGAAGACACCAGATGGTTTCATACAAAGTTGAAAACCATTTGTGATCAGTTCGATGAAAATTACTACCCAAAGTTTAAAGCAGAGTGCGACGAATATTTCACCATTAAGCATCGCAACGAAATGCGTGGGGTATCTGGTATTTTCTACGATTACTTGAATGATTCAACCAAAACCAAAGAAGAAATCTTCAATTTTTCGGCAGCTATAGGAAGAAGCTTTGTGGAGATTTATCAATACCTATCCACCAACAATAGACTTCAACCTTTTGGCGAAACCCAGAAGCATTGGCAATTAATTAGAAGAGGCCGATATGCAGAATTTAACCTCGTTTACGATAGAGGCACCCATTTCGGCTTAAGAACCAATGGCAGAATTGAAAGCATTCTGATGTCTTTACCACCCCTAGCGGTTTGGGAATATAATTACACGCCACAAGTTGGCACACCAGAATTCGACACCCTCAGGTTCTTCCAGCCTCAGGATTGGGTTTAGTGGATTTGAGATGCTGAATTTTTGATTTTTGATGATGTGGTGATGTGATGATGTGATGATTTGGTGGTGCTTGATTTTGGATTTTTGATGCTTGGTTAGGACATGTGGAGATGTAGAGATGTGATGATTAGGTGATTTGATGATTCGGAACGACGCAATGAAAACATAAATTCGGTCGTTGAGCTTCGTCGAAATGTGGTTGTTGAGCTTCGTCGAAACGTTAGAATTTCTGTTTTCATTTTCGGTAAACTTATTCACCCTTAAAAAATTAAGGATGAATATTGGCGTTTAGACAAAGTTCAACGAGCGAGCCCAAGTAGCCAAACCAACAAACCAAAATTAAGCGTTTATCATTGACAAAGAATACCAATGTTCAATTTGGCAAATGCCCCATGAACAGGCTCAAGGCCTAATGCTGAACGAATTATATAGGATGGTGAGCTTTTGAAAACAAGGTATGAGTTGTAGGGTGCCACGGACTTTGAGTCTTTTCGAATTGCCGAAACTTTCAATATTTACCGTGAAAAGTAGTATTTTTGTAGTATTTTTCACGGTAAGTTAAGCGGAAAGTAAATGATAAATCAAACCACAAGAGATAAAATAGATGCGCTACAAATGCAATACGCCTCTTTGGTAAAGGGCAACGAACCCATGCTCAAAGAAATAGCGCTAGCCGAAATTCCTGAAATGGTTTACAACTCAAACGCCATCGAAAACTCAACGCTTACCTTAGAAGATACCGAAAAGATTTTGGCTGGTGGCAGTTTAGAACGAAAGGTGAGCGTGAGAGAAATTTATGAAGCAAAAAACCTGGCAAAAATTACCGAAATACTGTTGGAAAAAAAACAACACCCCCTTACCATAAAACTAATTTTACATTTTCACAAAACTTTGCTTACGAACATTCACGACTCTATAGCTGGCCGTTTTCGAAGTGGCAAAGAGTGGGTTAGGGTTGGAAACCACTTAGGGGCAAATCCCCAGTTTGTGCCCACGCTCATGCAAGAATTAGTAGACGGTTTCAATCAATATAAAATCAACTATTTTTTAGATGCTATTGCGCACTTTCATGCAGAGTTTGAAACTATTCATCCTTTTGTGGATGGTAACGGGCGAATGGGCAGGGTGCTTATCAATTTACAACTCATAAATGTAGGTTTACCACCTATCATCATTCAAAATAAAAGTAAACACTTGGAATACTATCCATTATTTACTAAATACCAGTCGTCTTTGAAATATGGGGGTTTTACTCAATTGTTTGGCCTCCTTTTACAGGAAGCATTACATAAACGCATAACCTTGCTAACGGCAAAAAAAATAATTCCACTTACAGTTTGGGCGAGTCTAAACAATATTAAGGGAAATGTGGCTGCCAACAAAGCCAAAAGACAAACCATTCCTGCTTTTCGCCTAAGAGAAAAATGGATGATAGCAGAGGAGTTTAGATCAATTGAAAGTTGAAAATGAGCAGCAGAAAATGTTTGCACCATACACTTTGAAGATAAAAGTAGAAGTAGGCAGTTAATACATAATCAGGAAATAGCCGTTAAGAGATCCGTTGTAGCCATTACTCAACGAAATGAATCCAAGCAAAAAGACAGAATTTGATGCCATTGTAGCCAATCCACCTTTTAGTTTGCGTTGGGAACCTAATGATACTTTGGCAGAAGATTTCCGTTTTAAAAGCTATGGTTTAGCACCTAAATCAGAAGCCG
>DAIRTB010000084.1:0-7869 GCA_036804105.1 Bacteroidota bacterium
TCTTCTTGGTAAAATTTTACCTTGCTCGTTTACAAATTTCAATAAGAAATCTGGGTCTTTGTAATCAATGTATCTAATCCCGCTTCTTTTAAAGCGACAATATTTTTTCTTAACCTCTTCCTTTGCTGGAATGGTTGCAAAGCTATTATTTATCATTCTTCTAGATCATCAAATTTTGGTGCAACAACAACTGATTTATCGATTTTCTCAATACGCTCTTTCTTAGTTCCATTCATACCACTTCTACGTGAAGAATTGTACTGAACGCCATACTTATCTAACGATACGGTGAGAAAGCGCATAATACGCTCATCACGTCTAAACTCGATTTCTAATTTATCTACAACATCGCCAGCAGCTTTGAATTCGAATAATTGGTAGAAACCTGTACTTTTTTTCTGAATTGGGTATGCTAATTTCTTTAAGCCCCAATTTTCCTGATGAATTAGTTCGGCGCTATTTTCCTTTAGCACCTGTTCAAACTTCATGACGGCATCTTTCATTTGCTCCTCGGTTAAAACCGGGGTGATAATGAAGATTGTTTCATAACTATTTAACATTTCTTTTTATAAGTTGAAAATGAGGTGCAAATATAGCTAGCAACTTAATCACTTCCAAACGTTTTTCAACTTAAATCGCATTTAATCACCCATTTGTGTAGAAAAACCAAGATACTATTCTCATTTCAGCAATTTTCTATTTACACTAAAATTTATCTTTTTGTATGTACACCCCATTAGAATCAGCTCAATTCAAAATCAACCTGTTCATTAAGGTTTAACCTAAGCTCTAATTCATTAGTAATCAAGTAGTACTAAAAATCGCTCCCAAAAGAAAAATAATTTTTCAAAATAATCTACTAAAAACTTGCCATTCTAAGATACTGCCGTATATTTGCATCCACAATTAACAAAGAGCGATTTTAGTAAGAGCTCGAGTTAAATGGTTTGGTAGTTCAGTTGGTTAGAATACCTGCCTGTCACGCAGGGGGTCGCGGGTTCGAGTCCCGTCCAGACCGCAAAAAGTCCCTTTAAAGGGACTTTTTTGTTTCTAGCTCTTTCCGTTTTAAATTATAACGAAGGCAGATTTAAATGAACTTGAACCGCCATTTACTAATACAGCTGCTGATGGCTTATTTAATCAATTATTTGCCCCAAGTCTCAGGAGATGTTCTCCATTCTTGGAGTCTTACCAAATCTGATTGCTCAATTACTTGCATTTCTAAGGCCTGCTCAATTAATGCGTTGTAGTTGCTTAAACTAACTAATTCAATTGCTGCTTTTTTAAATTCTGTTTGAGCCAGAGAGAAACCGTAAGAGAAAATTGAAACAACTGCAATTGGATTAAAGCCCGCTGCTTCAAGTGCATTTACTGCTTGCAATGAACTACCACCAGTAGAGATTAGGTCTTCTATTACAACGGTTTTTGCTCCAGGAATTACCTTCCCCTCAATAAGATTCTGCATTCCATGGCTTTTTGCAGAACTTCTTACATAAACATAGGGCAATTCCATTGCATCGGCTACGAGTGCACCTTGTGGAATGCCTGCAGTAGCCACACCTGCAATAACTTCAACATCTGGAAACTTAATTTTTATGGCCTCTACCAATGCATTTTTTATGAATGTGCGTGCGCTAGGATAAGATAAACTAATCCGGTTGTCGCAATATATTGGAGAATTCCAGCCAGATGCCCACTTAAATGGCATATTTGGTTGTAATTTTACGGCTTGTATTTCTAATAAAATTTTTGCAATTTGTGATGCAATTGATGAATTATCTACCATGAGCCAAAATTATCAAATCTTTATTAACGATAGGCCAATTATCATAACCGAAAAGGAGGATAATTTTCTAAATACTGATTTCCAGGTTTTTCATGATACCAGTAGCAGTATTTTACAAAACGCCATCATTCAATTAGAACAAGAAAAAGCGGATGGTTATATCTTCGTCAGTAAAAACCCAGATTTAACACTTAGAGCGCTTACAGGCTTTTTTAAAGTTATTGTTGCTGCTGGCGGATTGGTAATCAATCCCAAAAACGAAATTCTAATGATTTTTAGACTCGGTAAATGGGATCTTCCAAAAGGGAAGGTTGAATTAAACGAGCTTATTGAAGATTCTGCAGTGCGTGAGGTTTTAGAAGAGTGCGGCATCGACAACCTAAAAATAAAACAGAAATTGCCAAGCACCTATCATACTTATTATTATCAAGGTAAGCGAGCCCTTAAGGTTTCTAATTGGTATTTAATGCATTCTGAAATTAATAATAAATGTATTCCACAAGAAGAAGAAGGCATTTCTGAGGTGAGATGGGTGCCTTTAAATGAAATTGAATCTTTTTTGGAGAACTCCTACAGCTCTATTAAGCACTTATTAACCACTGAATTGCCTAGAATTAAAGCATTTATTGAAGCTTCGTAATATCTACCTCTTTAGGCACAAACTGCCTAATATCACCCCTATTCTTTATTAAATCTCGAACAACGGTTGAGGATATAGGAGATAAGGATGGCTCAGTTATAAACAGCACACTATCAATACCTTCCATCGCTTTGTTAAACTGCGCAATATTTTTCTCAAATTCGAAATCTGGGGCTGATCTTAAGCCTCTAATAATAAATTCTGCACCATGGTCTTTACAAAACTTTACGGTTAAACCTTCATAGATTTTGGTTTCAACCTTCGGATTATGTGCGAATACAGCTTCTATCCATGCTTTGCGTTGCTCAGCAGGGAATAAGTAATTTTTTGCCGAGTTATTTCCTAAGCCAACAATAACCTTATCGAACACCTTTAAAGCTCGATTTATAATATCTACATGCCCATTAGTTATAGGATCGAAAGACCCTGGGAAAACTGCTATTCTATTCATCTGAATTTAAAATTGGATTTGCTCCAAAAATACTAAACACCGTTTTACCGTATTTTCTGTGCTCAATAAAGTGTTGATTCCAACTAAAAGAAATATGTGCCGGATGCTCTAAAATTAACCATCCATCTGGTTTTAGTAGGTTAGCATTAAAAACCTGTGCTGGCAATGAGGTGATTTTTGGATCAGCATAAGGCGGATCTGCAAAAATGAAATCGAATTGCTTGTTTGGTGCCCTATCCAACCACTTAAATACATCTGCTTTAATAGTGGTTATCGATTTGATCCCAAATTGATCACTCTGTTGTTTAATAAACTGGAGGCAAAACGCATGGCCATCTATTGCTAAAATACTTTTTGCTCCTCTTGAGGCAAATTCAAAAGCAATGCTTCCCGTACCCGCAAAAAGATCGAGTACTTCTACCTCATTTAATTCGAACCTAAAATGTAGCACATTGAAAATTGCCTCCTTTGCCAAATCGGTTGTGGGCCTAACAGGTAAATTTGTTGGAGGAAATAATTTTCTGCCAGCTAAAGAGCCACCTATTATGCGCATAAAATGTTGGCTAAAAGTAAATGATGTTTTGAAAAAGCAGGTAAATCATCCACTTTATAAATTTGTTCTGGGGAAATTCTAACTAAATTGGGTATGTAAGTAGCCAGAACTTTAAATTCATTGTCGTTTTGTGAAAGCGTTCCACCCATAAAAAATTTCACTTCGTTTACTGATTGATTAATTTGCTTAAGTGTATTGAGAACAAAATAAGCTAAATCGGTAGCTTCGAGAAAATAGAATGAATTAAAAAACTTGAGCGATTTGCTTTCGAAAATACTCATAAACAATTGAGAATTTTGCACTAATAAATAAATTGAAGTTCCCGCACTTTGCACATGGTTGTAATTATATAACAACCAACCACGTAAACCAGATTGTATTTTAAGCTTGTGATGCGGGTATGCACTTATTCCCTTTACAACAGCATCGGGAATTAAAAATCCCATTTGTGAATTGAATTCGGAAAAGGGTACTTCTTTTAATTGCATATCATTAGCTGAATCGAAAAGTAAGTGCATACTTTGGGCAAGAGTCTCTTGGCTGTACACGGAGGTTGGAATTAAGGTATTTTCACTTCCCGTAAAAAAAAGAAAAGTTTCCTCCCATTCCAATTCTAAAGTTGCCCTACTAAAGTAAAAAACATGATCTATAAAATCACTTAGTTGGGTTTTTGCAAGGTTAAAATCAATAGAAAATTTCCAAACTTGCAACAATTCAAGATTACTTGTTGGGTAAATTGCACAAAAAGAAAAACCATCGAAATTAATTTCGATGGCTAATTTATTTGAGGCCACATGTAAATAAGTGGCATTTTGGTACGTACAAATGGGCGTTTTATTCCCAGTTTCCAGAGAAATTTGCATCAGACATCGACCCTACTTTTAATTTTTTCTTAGGATCGAAAGGTGCGCTATCCGAAACTTCGAAAACATTGATTGTGATACCCCCTTTTTTAACTTTTCCAGCTGCAATTTCAAACTTAGCGCCATTTGTAAATGGAACATATCTAAGAGAATCTACAGGATAATTGGCTGCAAAAAGAGTATCCTTAACTGGAATTACAATGGTATCTCGTACAACCACAACAGTTGAATCGTCTTCGCTACCAATAGTTTTGATAATGGTTAAATCTTCCGTTTTAACAAAATCAATCAGCTTATCGAAATCGTCTGCAAATTCGCCTTTTGCATCTCTATAAGTAAACTGCGCTTTACGAATGTCTTTTAAGCGTTCAATTACGCTTGCATATCTCCTATCACGCTCTTTTTCAAACATGATGGGTTCTCTAATGGCCATAACAATTTTATAACCGAGGAATAAAATGAGTATTCCAAGAACAATTTTAATGATGAATTGTGAATTCATGTACGTTTAAGGATTATATCTTGTGCAATAATACTACTTTTAACTAAAATCCGCTTGCGTAGATTTGCATTCATGCCAAAGATTAACGAAAATATATTACTGCCAGTATTTGAGGGCTTCGAAAAACGAATCAGAGAGAAACTAAAAGGTCAGCATTTTATGCATCATATTGGGTTTAAAATTACTGAAATTAATGCTGGTAAAATAATTGGAACTATGCCAATTGCCCCTTTTACGGCTCAACAAATGGGATTTGTTCATGGAGGTGTTACGGCAACCGTTGCAGATATTGTGATGGGCTTTGCTGCCTACTCGCTTGTAGATGAATATAAACACGTGGTTACAGCCGATTTACGCATATCTTATTTTGCTCCTGGCATTGGAAAAACTTTAATTGCCAAGGGTTATGTTGAAAAACCAGGGAAAATGTTGCACTTCTGCTCAGCCGAAATTTTTGTAGAAAATGCTGAAGGTGAAATTCACCTAATTGCCCAAGCTAGCGCAACGATGGCAGTAATTGAGGCCAAAAAATAACCGAAATTCTAATAAAAGATTTTATTTTAATTTTTGGCAAAATGAAATTAGAAAACAATTTCTTGCTAGGTTTGTTTCTGAGTCTGAATTAATTGGTAAAGCGTTTTTGTTGTGGATAGATTTTCAATCAAAGATATTGAGTCTCTTACTGGTATTAAAGCGCACACTTTAAGAATCTGGGAGCAACGTTATGGTTTTTTGAAACCTAAACGGACAGATACAAACATCCGATTTTACGATCAAGATGATTTAAAATTCCTGCTTAATACCTCCTTTTTACTCAATTTAGGTCATAAAATCTCAGACATTGCCCGTTTAAGTGCCGAGGAAATTCAAGTAAAGGTTTTTGACCTTTCTAATAACAATGCAGATTCTGATAATATCCAGAAAGCACTCTCTTTAGCGATGCTTCAATTAAATGAGCTTTCATTTGAGAAGATTTTAATGACGCATATTCTCCAGAATGGAATGGAAAACACCATGATTCAAGTGGTTTTTCCTTTTATGAAGTCTATTGGATTTATGTGGCAAACGGGAACCATTAGACCTTCGCACGAACATTTTATTACTGGAATTATAAGACAGAAATTATTGGTTGCCATTGACGGACAAAATTCACAACTTGACGAATATTCTAAGCGTTATCTTTTATTTCTACCAGAACACGAATTTCATGAGATTGGACTTTTATTCGCAAATTACATCATCAGAAATAGAGGGCATCGGGTAATTTATTTGGGTCAAAATGTACCATTAGACGATTTAAAGGATTTCAACGACACTTACAAACCAGATTTTGTATTTACGGCAATTACAAATCCACTTCCAAATTTTAGTATAAATCAGTACATAGAAAATCTTAAAAACGATTTTCCGAAGTCTATTTTGTATGTAACTGGATATTCTGTGCTAAATTCGAATCTGAAATCTGATAGCCAACTAAAGATAATATCAGATTTCAAAGAAATGATTAATCTGGTTAGTGAGTATAATTAATGTTGAGTAATATTTTTTTCTTCGTCTTGGGATTTATTGGAATGGAATTGGCCTCTTGGTTTATTCATAAATACATTATGCACGGGCCACTTTGGTTTATTCACAAAACCCATCATCATCCACAAAAAACATTTTTTGAACTGAACGATGTATTCAGCTTAATTTTTGGGTCGATTGCAATACTGCTTATCATAACCGGTGCGGCTTCTTTGTCGCCTGGATTTTTTGTAGGATTAGCAATTTCTACTTATGGAATGATCTACTTCGTGCTTCACGATGTTTTTGTACATCGCAGGGTAAAGTGGATAAATAAACTGAATCACCCATATTTTAATACCATTAAATGGGCGCACAAAATGCATCATAAACACTTAGATAAAAATCCTGGTGAGTCTTACGGCCTTTTATGGGTGGCTAAGAAATATTATAAGAAAAGGCAGAATTCTTAATTCAGAATTCAAAGTATCTTTACACCACTATGGAAGGCGTTGTGCTTAAATCTACCGGAAGTTGGTATCGTGTTCAGCTTATAAAAGACTCAGAAATAATAGAATGCCGCTTGAAGGGAAAAATTCGTTTATCAAGCGGAAAAAGCACAAACCCAATAGCTGTAGGTGACCATGTAATTATTCAAGAAGATGCTGATGGTAAGGGAATTATAGAGAGTATTCTTCCTAGAAAAAATTATATCATCCGGAAAGCTACCAATTTATCTCGCCAAACACACGTAATTGCCGCAAATTTAGATCAGGCAATTTTGGTAGCCTCGCTCATTTACCCAAGAGTTTCTACAGGATTTATTGATCGATTTTTTGTTACAGCCGAGGCCTATCATATTCCACTTATTCTTGTGCTAAACAAAGTAGACTTATATCAGGAAGAACTTGCTGATTACTTAACAGAACTCACAGATACTTACACCAAAATTGGCTACACAGTTTTGCATACCTCTATTACTAGTGGAGAAGGTCTTGCAGAATTAGCAGAACTTATAAGTGGGAAAATCTCACTTTTAGCTGGATTTTCTGGCGTTGGAAAAAGTAGTTTGGTAAATCAACTATTCCCAGGACTTGATTTAAAAACTTCTGAAATTTCCAATTTTAGCATGAAGGGAAAGCATACAACCACATTTGCCGAAATGCACGAACCACAAAAAGGTACTTTTATAATAGATACACCAGGCATTAAAGAGTTAGGGGTGGTAGATTTTGAAAAATGGGAAATCGCTCACTTTTTTCCTGAAATGAAAGCCTTGCTTCCCAATTGCAAGTTCCATAATTGTTTGCACTTTAACGAGCCGCAGTGCGCTGTTATTCAGGGAGTAAGAGATGGGGCAGTTAGTTTAGAGCGCTACCATAATTACCTGAGTATTCTTCACAACGAAGATAGAACCGCTTAAGCACCCTTTAAATAAATTGGTTTTAGAAACCGACGCTCAAAAGAATTTGTAAACGATAGCTGCAAATTCTGTGTCAAATATATTCTGAAAAATAAAATTGTCACAAATCAAGATTTCTCATTTTGTGGCAAAAAAAATTTTCAGA
>DAIRTB010000085.1:0-7828 GCA_036804105.1 Bacteroidota bacterium
GTGATGAAGAAGATAGCCGTTGGGCAAAAGGCGTGGATGTTTTAGCACCAGAAGGCTATGGGGAAATTGTTGGTGGTGGCGAAAGGGAAACCAACTTGGAATTGCTAATCGAGAAGATTCATGAACACCAATTGCCAATGGAAGCATTCGAATGGTACTTAGATTTGCGCAGGTTCGGGTCAGTGCCACACAGCGGTTTCGGATTAGGCCTTGAGCGTTTGGTTGCCTACGTTTGTAAGTTGCCACATGTTAGAGAAACCATTCCTTTCCCAAGAAGTTACGGCAGATTGAAGCCATAGAAATAGAAATCATCTAAATTAAAAATCTCCGAAGCTAATGCAACGGGGATTTTTTATGATTGGAGTTTTTCTAAAACGCCCACTCTTCCAAATCTTTCAGCTCCATTTCTGGATCTGGAATAAGTTGATTTGGCCACGTGCAATTCAAGTAGCAGATATTAAGGCCTTGAGCTAAAAATTTAGCTTCGAAAGTAGTTTTGATGGAAAGTTCGCCACCAGGTTCCCCTTTTTCATACAAGTTTTTGGTGCAGAAATTAGGGATCAATCCTTTTGCTTCAAACACTTCAATGGTGTTTTCAAATAAGGGTAAATTATCGGTTTTGAAGTGGATTTTAGCGCCTGGCAACAACAACTCGTTGTACAAATTCAAAAATCTGAACGAACTTAAGCGCTTGGTAGCCTTCGCCTTACGTGGTTGTGGATCAGGGAAAGTAATCCAAATTTCAGAAATTTCTCCCTGCTCAAAATATTCTGGCAGGCGTTCTGCAATGGTTCTTAGAAAAGCAACATTGTGAAGATTAAATTTTTCGGCAGCTTTAGCGCCATGCCAAAGTCTAGCACCTTTAATATCTAGTCCGATGAAGTTTCTTTCTGGATACATTTTGGCCAATTCTATAGTGTAATTACCTGTTCCACAGCCAACTTCTAAAGTAATCGGGTTATTGTTTTTAAAGAATTCTGCCCATTTGCCTTTTATGTTTTCAGGGAATTGGAACACATTGGGCATGGTGTTCATTTCGGCAAAGTGTAATAAATTTCTGCGAGCCAATCTAATCTGTTTTTAAAGTTACAAAGGTATAACCTCCAGCCACCTTGTAGGTTAAGTCTGCCAAAGTTTCTCCTTGTAAAGTACTTCTGATGCTCTCTCTCAAAAATTTGAATTTGTTGTGGATCGGACAAGGATGATCGTCTGAGCAGTTTTTCAATCCAATGCCGCATTTAGAAAAAATATCCAATCCATCAATAGCTGAAACAACTTCTAGTAAGGTAATTTCTTTGGGGCTTTTGTAAAGCGCAAATCCACCATTAGGGCCTTTAATGCTTGAAAGCAATTTGTGACGAACCAAAATTTGCAAGATTTTGCTCAAAAAGTGGGCAGGAATACTCTGCGCCTGTGCTATTTCTTGCAAGCCAATGCGTTTTTCTGGTGTAGCATACGTTGCCACAAACAAGATTGCCTGAAGTCCATATTCGCACGATTTTGAAAACATAATTCCTATTTAAGACAAAAGTATAAATTTACCTAAATATCTACAAATAAAATTGAGAAAGGATAATGAATAATTGATAATGGAGAATGGAAATGGTGGAGAGATGTGTTTGCATGGAGACACACGGCCGTGTGTCTTTTGGTATTACGGTTTTAGATAATGACCTCTTTCTGACAATATCAATAAATTGTCATCCTTAATTTCATAGACCAAACGATGTTCGAGGTTTATTCTTCTGGACCAGCATCCTGAAAGGTTATGTTTAAAAGCTTCTGGTTTTCCAATTCCTGTAAAGGGTTGGATTTTAATATCCTCAATTAGTTGGGCAATCTTTTTTAAATGGGCTTGTTCCCACTTTTTTAACCCAAAACTGTAAGTCTTCCTCTGCATCAGGAAGGAATACTACTTCCACAATGCTTCTAATTGTTCCGAAGTATAAACCTTGCCTTTCCCATCTTGGTAATCCTGCCTTGCTTTATTGATTTTTGATACAAATTCAGGATTATATTCGGATTCTTTAGAAAACTCAAACTTAATTTTAAGGGCATCAAGGAATGCTTTCAATACAGTAACCTGTTCTTCAGAAGCGGGGTGAACAATCATAATATTTTGATTTTCCATTGAACTGATCTTTAAAAATTTTAAGCTTTCCAAAAATACAGAACATTTTGGAAACAAATATTCTCTTCAACAAATTCCGAAATTCCTGATTCTTTAAATCACAAAAAAGGAGCCCGAAGGCTCCTAGTAGTAGTGTTTTAAAAATCCACCGTATCATCATCCCCAAAAACACTACGCATAATTAACGTGCTCGGGCATTTTTTGGTTTTGATAAAATAACTTAAAATGGAATATTCTATTTAGTCAACCCAATCTGCAATAAAAATATTGGTATCCTTTGTTCCACCATTATTGCGGTTAGAAGAAAATACCAATTGCTTGCCATCGGGAGAGAACATTGCGAAAGAATCGAAAACGGTATCGTAGGTAACTTGCTCTAAACCTGTGCCATCTTCGTTGATCATGTAGATGTTGAAATTGAATCCTCTTTTTGAAGCATGGTTAGAAGAAAACAAAATTTTCTTTCCTCCTGGATGATAATATGGTGCCCAGTTTGCCTTACCTAAATTAGTAATTTGCTTTAAATCGCTGCCATCAATATTGCAAGTGTAAATTTCCATATTGGTTGGAGCTACCAAACCTTCTTTCAATAAGGCCTTGTATTCTTCAATTTCCGTAGCAGTTTTTGGTCTAGACGATCTAAAAACCAGCTTTTTGCTATCAGGAGAGAAAAACGCACCGCCATCATAACCTAAACCGAAGGTTACTTGTTTCAGATTTTTGCCGTTAATATCCATCACCCAAAGTTCTAAATCGCCGCTTCTATCGGATGTGAAAACAATTTTCTTACCGTCAGGCGAAACAGTTGCTTCAGCATCGTAACCTTTATGATCGGTAAGTTTTTTCTTTAATTTTCCTTTCAGATCTGCCGTATAGACATCGTAAGTTGGATACACTGGCCAAAGGTATTTGCCATCAGTTCTTCTTTCCGGCTCTGGCGGACAATCGTTCCCGCCTTCGTGCGTGGAAGCATAAAGAACCGTTTTATCCCCAGGCATAAAATAAGCACAGGTTGTTCTGCCTTTTCCAGTGCTCAACATTGTTGGTTTTGTTGAGTTACTTAACGGATCAGAAGTATTCATTACAAAGATCTGATCACAATTTAATCCCCAAGCCTTGTTATTCGATTGGAAAACAAGCTTTTTGCTGTCGAAACTGAAGTATGCCTCAGCATTATCGCCTCCAAATGAAAGCTGCCGAACATTGCTTAAATGCTTTTCTTGCGGATAATGAATGGGTGATTCCGTTTGTGGATTATTTCCGTTAAACATGCTCAAAAGCACCGGAACATAAATCTGAAAAATTAGATTGGTAAACATTTTACAAAGATTTGACTAAAATTAGAATTCTAATGTGCTTATTCGAGAAAAAATTAAGAAATCGCCTCAACTCTCACTATTTTTGCAAACTTTATGCGCATAAGCTCAATTAATATTTTTACTTTTTTAATGATTTGGTTATCGATCAACCAAATTTCGTGCACCAACAAAACATCACCAGAAGAAAAAGAAACCGTTTCTAGTGACACGCTTCTTGTTGGCGATCAAGAATTGGCTTCATTAACCGAGAAAATTGGCTTGAATCCTTCTGATCCAGATCTATATTACAAAAGAGCCTTGTACTTTATTGATCAAGAAGATTATTCTTTGGCATTGGCCGACCTGAAATCTGTTTTTATGATGGATACAAACAATGCCATTTATTTCAATACCCTTGGCGAAGTTTATTTGGAACTCAAGCAAATTGAACCAGCAGAAGGAGCATTCGAAAAAGCAATTGAAGTTAATAATAAATATGCTCCAGCTTTCATAAATAGAGGCAAAATGCATTTTTACAAGAAAGATTACGATGATGCTTTTGTGAAATTGAACGAAGGCCTTAAGCTTAATCCTAACAAACCCGAAGGTTATTTCTGGAAGGGAATGATTTACAAGGAAACAGGAAATGCAAAACTTACGGTTTCCAATTTACAAACAGCCATTGAGCAAGATCCGGATTATTATCCAGCTTACATGGAATTGGGTCTCTTTTATTTGGCGGAAAAAGATGAGCAAGCATTGGCTTATTTTACCAATGCACTTCGAGTAGATTCAAACAGCACCGAAGCTTTGTACGGAAGAGCTTACACCTACCAAAACTACAAAAGAATGGACGAGGCTAAGGCTGATTATCATTCTGCAATCGCCAAAGACTCACTTTTTGCAGATGCTTGGTTCAACCTCGGTTTTATTGCTTACGATGAGCAGAAATATGACAGCACAGTTTTGTGCATGTCTCGTGCAAACTTAATTAATCCGCTAATGATCAACGCCTTGCAATTTCGTTCGAATGCGTATGAAAAGCAAGGTAAGATTGATTTAGCCTTGAGCGATATGGAGCGAGTTGCTGCCCTAATTAAAGGAGATTTAGAAGTACAAAATGCTGTAAAGCGACTTAAAGACAAACAAAAATCCAAACAATGATTCAGATTACACTTCCCGATGGTGCCGTAAGGGAATATCCCAAAGGAACAAGTGGCTACGAAATTGCCGCAAGTATTAGCGAGGGATTGGCGAGAAAATCTTTGGCCATAAAAGTAAATGGCGAAGTTTGGGATCTTCATCGCAAAATAGAAACCTCCGCAAACATTCAAATACTTACGTGGAACGATACGGAGGGAAAAACTACTTTCTGGCACTCTTCTGCTCATTTAATGGCAGAAGCTTTGGAGGCATTGTATCCAGGAATTAAACTGGGAATTGGTCCAGCCATAGAAAATGGTTTTTATTATGATGTCGATTTCGATGGCAAACCCATTTCGTCTGAAGATTTCGAGCAGATAGAAGCAAAAATGCAAGAACTTGCAAAAACGGAAGCAACTTTCGATCGTTCGGAGGTTTCTAAAGCCGATGCAACTACTTATTTCACTCAAAAGCAAGATCCATACAAGTTAGAATTGATTGAAGGTTTGAGCGATGGCAGCATCACTTTTTACAAGCAAGGCAATTTTACCGATTTGTGTAAAGGTCCGCACATTCCGCATACAGGCCACATTAAAGCTATAAAATTGCTTTCAACTGCTGGTGCTTACTGGAGAGGAAACGAAAAAAACAAGCAATTAACTAGAATTTACGGCATTACTTTCCCACAAGCGAAGGAGTTGAAAGAATACTTGCATTTGTTGGAAGAAGCCAAAAAACGTGATCACCGTAAACTTGGAAAAGAACTTGAGCTTTTTATGTTCTCAGAAAAAGTGGGCATGGGTTTACCAATGTGGTTACCAAAGGGTACTCGCCTACGTGAACGCCTAGAGCAATTTATGCGGAAGGCTCAAACTAAAGCTGGTTATCAACAGGTTATAACACCGCACATCGGCAACAAAGAATTGTACATCACTTCTGGGCACTATGCTAAGTATGGCAAGGATTCTTTCCAACCCATCGGCACTCCCAATGAAGGCGAACATTACATGTTGAAGCCGATGAATTGTCCGCACCACTGCGAAATTTACAAAAGCAAGCCTCGCTCTTACAAAGATTTACCTGTTCGTTTAGCCGAATTCGGAACCGTTTATCGTTACGAACAAAGTGGAGAATTGCATGGTTTAACCCGAGTTCGTGGATTTACTCAAGACGATGCGCATTTGTTCTGCAGGCCAGATCAGGTGAAGGATGAGTTCAAAAAAGTGATTGATTTAGTGTTGTACACCTTCAAAGCACTAGGCTTTTACGATTACACTGCTCAAATTTCCCTTAGAGATCCTGAAAATAAAGAAAAATATATTGGTGGCGATGAGGCTTGGGAAAAAGCAGAAACAGCCATTATTGAAGCAGCCGCTGAGAAGAATTTGATAACCGTTACCGAGTTGGGTGAAGCCGCATTTTACGGGCCTAAACTTGATTTTATGGTGAAAGATGCCCTTGGCAGAAAGTGGCAATTGGGAACCATACAGGTTGATTATCAACTACCTGACCGATTCGAACTGGAATATACTGGAGCTGATAACCTAAAACACAGACCAGTTATGATACACCGTGCACCATTTGGTTCTTTAGAACGATTTGTAGCCGTGTTAATAGAACATTGCGCTGGCGATTTTCCATTGTGGTTGGCTCCCGAACAGGTTGCAATCCTCCCGATTTCAGAAAAGTTTAAGGATTATGCAGAAAAACTTTCAAATGAAATAAACAATTCCGATATTTGCGCTTTCGTAGACAATCGAGATGAAAAAATCGGCAGAAAAATTAGAGATGCCGAGGTTAAAAAAATACCATTCATGCTCATTATCGGCGAGAAAGAAGCAGCCGAAGGGATGGTTGCAGTAAGAAGACACAGAGAAGGTGATATTGGCACAATGTCGATATCAGAATTCCAGAATCTTTTTGCCGCAATTGTGAGTAAAGACCTAGAAGTTGCACAATAAAGAACTGTTAAAAAACTGAATGATAAGAAAGGAAGACGAATTACTAATCAACGAAAGGATTAGAGTTCCTGAAGTTAGACTTACCGGTGACAATGTAGAAAACGGGGTTTACCCTACCGCAAAAGCACTTCAGATGGCCGATGAATTGGGCCTAGATTTGGTTATGATTGCCGATAAGGCGAGCCCTCCAGTTGTTCGAATTACAGATTACAGCAAGTATATCTACGAGAAGAAGAAAAAGGAGAAGGAAATCAAAACCAATACCGCTAAAACCGTTTTGAAAGAAATTCGTTTTGGTCCTAATACCGATGACCATGATTTTCAGTTCAAATTGAAGCATGCCATTAGATTTTTACAAGAAGGCGCAAAAGTAAAAGCCTTTGTACATTTCAGAGGCCGGGCAATTGTGTTTAAAGAAAGAGGCGAACTTCTGCTTTTAACCTTCGCTCAACAGTTAGAAGAACATGGCAAGTTAGAACAAATGCCGAAATTAGAGGGTAAGCGTATGTTTATCCAATTAGCTCCTAAATCATCAAAAAAGTAAAGTAAATACACGAGTATGCCAAAAATGAAGACAAATTCCGGTGCCAAAAAAAGATTCACTCTTACCGGAACGGGTAAAATTAAAAGGAAACACGCCTATAAGCGCCACATCCTAACTAAAAAAAGCACCAAGGCAAAACGCAAGTTAACCAAGACAGGTTATGTTCACGTTACCAACGAGAGCTTAATTAAACGCTTATTGACCATCGGTAAATAATTAAAAAAAATCTTTAACCAACATCAGTTTTAAGTGTACCAACCACTGATGTTTAAACAAACAAATCATGCCTAGATCAGTCAACGCAGTAGCTTCGAGAAGAAGAAGGAAAAAAGTTCTAAAAATGGCCAAAGGCTATTGGGGAGCAAGAAGAAATGTGCATACTGTTGCAAAAAATGCAGTAGATAAAGCATTAGGTTATGCCTACAGAGACCGTAAAACCAAGAAACGTAATTTCCGCTCTTTGTGGATTGTACGTATCAACGCTGGTGTACGTCAAGAAGGTATGAGCTACAGCCAATTTATTGGTAAAGCAACCGAGAAAAACATCAAGTTAAACCGAAAAGTGCTTGCTGATTTGGCTATGCACCACCCGGAAACTTTCAAAGCAGTGGTAAACAAGGTTAAATAACCACTGTTTTAAAAAGCTTAAAGCCTCACAGAAATGTGGGGCTTTTTTGTGACTAATCCTTGCTTCGGAAGGATTTTTTTGTAGCGCACGGATTTTTGACGAATTTTCACGGATTTTCTTTTT
>DAIRTB010000086.1:0-7814 GCA_036804105.1 Bacteroidota bacterium
AAGTTTGGATGACCTGCACCTAAAAACCATTGATTGAAAAACCAATTCATATCTCTACCAGTTACGGTTTCGAAAGCTAATCTTAAGTGGTGAATTTCAGCTGCCTGAAATCTGTAAGTGTCTAAATAGTACTTTAAGGCCTTAAAAAATGCTGCATCGCCCACTTGGTTGCGCAACATGTGCAAAACAGCTCCACCTTTAGAATAGCTCAAGGCATCGAACATTTCGAGTTCTGAGGTGTGGCGATACCGAATAATGGGTTCAGCACCTTTTCTAATGGTTTGCATAAAATAGGCTTTGTGCATACCAATCATATTTTCTTGTGGCCTTGCCGATGTCGGGTACTTGTATTCGTACCAAAGGTAGGTTCCATACGTAGCAAAGCTTTCGTTCAAGGCTAAGTTGGCCCAAGATTCGCAGGTAACCAAATCGCCAAACCACTGGTGAAACAACTCGTGAGCTACGATACCATCGTTATCGTTTTCTGCAATAATGGTTGAATCTTTCTGCACAAACTCACCAAAAGTTGAGGCTGAGGTGTTTTCCATTGCGCCAGAAACATAATCTCTCACCACGATGGATGCATACTTATCCCAAGGGAAAGTAACCCCCAATTTTTTCGAGTAGAAATCCATCATTTCTGGCGTATGCTTGAAAATGTGTTTTGCATGAGCTGCATATTCTGGCTCTACATAATAGGTAGCTTCGAAATCTCCAAAACGATCGGTGGCAACTGCGAAATCGCCAACTACTAAAGTGAATAGATAGGGAGCATGTTTATCTTCCTGTTCCCAAACATCGGTTTTGGTTCCATTGCCGTTATCGGTAGAAAATTGTAATGCGCCGTTAGACAAAGTTTTGTATTTCTTGTCTACCGTAACCCTGAGGTTCTGACTCGTTTTCTGATTTGGCGCATCAATGGTTGGAAACCAACAAGAAGAAGACGATGTTTCTCCTTGCGTCCAAAGTTGGATAGGCCTACCTTTCAATTTGCCACTTCCGTTGATGAAATAAAGCCCTTTATCGTTAGAAATGGCAGCTCCTCCCCCATTGGTTAGTCCGTTGGGTTTGGCCACATATTCAATCCCAATATGAAATTCTTGGTTGCCATAAACTGTAAACCGAAGGCTTATGAATAGCTTCTGCCCATCGTAACGGTATTTTAAAGGAAAAATCTGATCGCCATCTATACGTTCAACTCTTTTTACATCGAAACCTCTGGCATCTAAAACCAAGGTATCTAAGGGGTAAAAGTGCGCTTTAAACAACAAATCGGCATATCCTTTTAGGGTTTGATTTTCGAAATTTGGGGTGATATCTAAATTAGTATGCAATAAAGTTGCGTCTAATGGCCTTGAAGCTTGGTATGGATTTAGCGTTTGCGTAGCTTGGTTTGCAGCCGGCTGAATGGTTTGCTTGCCAGCCTTACACCCTACTACCAAAAAGGCGAATAATAAGAAATGATATTTCACGCCTAAAAGTAAATCATTTTTAACAATACGATTGGTTCTAATTATCAAATTGTGTTAATGAGGGGCTGTTAAGTGTGTTTTAATTTACGATTTGTAATCCAGAGAAATCTGTTGCTTAAGGGGAGTTGTAGAAATGATACCCAATTTCATCCTTTATTAAAATAAAGCTTACTTTTGAAGAAAACTGCAAAGTATGAAATTCCTCGACCCTAAAAACGATGTAATTTTTAAGAAAATCTTCGTTCAGCATCCAGTTTAGGGCTTTGGTTATAATTTATGTGGGTCAATAACCTGTAAGCCGTCAATATTTTTAAAGTCTGAGGTATTACGAGAGATTAATACCAAATCATATACAAGCACAGTAGCTGCAATAATGGCATCTGGCAATTTAACTTTATGTTTTTTACGGATTTCGATACATGTTTCTACTACTTGGTTGGTTAAATCCATAACAATGGCATCGTTTATAAAATCAGAAAGGGTTTTGTAATGCTGTTCAGGAGCATTAAAGCCAAGTACTTCAATTTTGCTAATCACTGAAACATTAGGTACTGCATTAATAACAGAATTCATAAATTCCATACCAGAAGTAGTGAGTTTATAACCGAGATAATCAATTACGGCATTGGTATCTATTAAATATCCTTGTTGTTCCATTCCTTACGGCTTTGGGTTACATAATTTTGGAGCTCGTCTGCAACCTCACTTGGAAGTTTGCCAGCATATTTTTCAGAAAGTAATTCTACTGCTTGATTGCTTTTTTTAAGTATCTTAAGGATATGCAAATCTTCTAAATTCTCTAAAAGCTTGTATGCTTTGTTGTCTTTAATTTGAATTAATACCGTTTCCATATTTGAGCTATTAACTTTTATCGTACCAAAACACTAATATACGCAAATTAAGGCAGCAAAAATTTTATGATGAATGCTTGTGAAGGAAATATCAGTAACTTCCTTGTTCAATAGTGGCAAAACCTAAAACCTTCCCCCTCAAATTCCATTGTCACACTTTTTTTACAAAGCTTTAAGATTTCTAAATCGCTACCCTTATGCTTGAGGCTTAAAATAAACTATCTTTGGGGCTCATTTTTAATGCATTTAAAAATTTAATGTCTGTAAAAGTTAACGGATTAACCAAAATTTACGGTCAACAAAAAGCCATTGACAATTTAACCTTCGAGTTAGAGGAAGGCGAAATAATGGGCTTATTGGGGCCAAACGGTGCTGGGAAAAGCACTACCATGAAAATCCTCACTTGCTTTATCCCGCAAACCTCTGGTTCTGCAAGTGTTTGCGGTTATGATGTTGAAACCCATGCAACTGAGGTTAAGCGCAATATTGGCTACTTGCCAGAGCATAATCCACTTTACACAGAAATGTACATTAAGGAGTATTTGGCGTATGTTGCAGGATTTTACAAGGTTGCCAATCCACAAAAGCGAATTAGCGAGTTAATAGACCTCACGGGCTTGGGCATTGAGCAACGCAAAAAAATTGGTATGCTTTCTAAAGGCTACCGCCAAAGGGTTGGGTTGGCACAAGCGCTGATGCATGATCCCAAAGTGTTAATCTTAGACGAACCCACAACAGGTTTAGATCCCAATCAATTAGCTGAAATCAGGAAATTGATTAAAGAAATCGGAAAAACCAAAACCATAATTCTCTCAACACATATTATGCAAGAAGTAGAAGCCATGTGTAAACGGGTTGCTATAATAGATCGTGGTGTTTTAGTTGCCAACGATTTAACTTCAAATCTTCAAAACAAAGCAAAAGACGAGGTTATGGTCTCAGTGGAATTCGATAGACCTGTTGGTATCGAATTGATACAAAGAATTCCTGGAGTTAAGAAAGCTCAGAAAACTGAAACCAATACGTTTACGGTAACTTCTGGGGCACAAATCGACTTAAGAAAAGTGCTTTTCGATTTCGCAGTGGCCAACAACCTAACTGTGCTTAGCTTAAATAAAAAGGAAAACTCACTAGAACAAGTTTTCAGATCGCTCACTTCAAACAATCAACGTTAAGTGTTTACCATATTAAAAAAGGAAATTAACAGCTTTTTCAGCTCGCTTATTGCCTACATTGTTATTTCGGTTTTCCTGTTGGTTACCGGATTATTTCTCTGGGTTTTTCCAGATTATGCCATCCTAGATTTCGGCTATGCCAATCTAGATCCCTTATTTTTCTTAGCTCCGTGGATATTTCTCTTCCTAGTACCAGCCGTAACCATGCGCATGTTTGCCGAAGAAAAAAGGAATGGCACAATTGAAATGTTGTTCACCAAACCAGTATCCGATTTACAGATTATTGGCGCAAAGTTTTTGGCTGGTGTAATCTTAGTTACCCTCGCACTTTTGCCAACCGTAATTTATGCAGTAAGCATTTATTTACTTGCAGAACCCGTTGGGAATATTGATTCCGGATCGATTTTAGGCAGCTATATCGGTTTAATTTTCTTGGCTTCAACCTTCGTATCAATAGGCATTTTCAGTTCATCATTATCTGACAATCAGATTGTTGCTTTTCTTATCGCAGTATTTGTGTGTTTTATTGTCTATGCCGGATTCGATTCGCTATCCATCATCAGCACAAATAATAAACTCAGTTTGTTTATAAAAAACCTTGGCATCAGCGAGCATTATCAATCCATATCGAAAGGTGTGGTAGACAGTAGAGATTTGGTTTATTTCTTTAGTGTGATTACACTTTTTATATTACTCACCAATTTTGTTTTAGGCAGTAGAAAATGGTAAAGGCGAAGAAAAGAACGGTTAAAGCAACCGAAATTATCAGGCTAATACTCGTTTTAGCAATTTTGGTTATTGTGAACATTATCAGCAATTACCTGTACACTCGTTTCGATTTAACAGCAGAAAAACGATATTCTTTATCGAAAGAATCCATTCGTTTACTAAAAGAGCTAGACAGCGACATCTTTTTAAAAGTTTATTTAGAGGGTGATTTCCCGCCTGCTTTCAAAAAGTTGAGCAATTCTACCAAAGATTTGCTGCAGGAAATGAAACGTGAATCTGGTGGTAATCTAGATTTCGAATTCGTAAATCCATCCGACAATATCGACGAAAAAACCACGCAAAGCGTTTACCGACAGTTGTACGAAAAGGGATTGTTACCAACAGATCTTCAAACTAGAAACGATGAAGGGATGTCTCAAAAAGTTGTTTGGCCAGGAGCTTTGGTTTTCTACAAAGACAAAGAAGTTCCGCTTAACTTCCTAAAAACGCAACTTCCGGGCATGACGCCGCAGCAAGTTATAAACGCATCTGAAGAAGGATTAGAATACGAGATTATTAATGCTTTGCGGATTTTAACCCTGCAAACCAAACCAACCATTGCATTTATAAAAGGTCAGCGGGAATTGAGCGGCCCAGAATTGAAGGATTTCAGAGCTGGACTCTCAAAATCGTACATTGTTGAAGATTACGATATCAAATCGATCGAAACCATTCCGCAGCGTTTTAATGCCATCATTATTGTAAAGCCAGACAGTGTTTTTTCAGACTGGGCACAATTCAAAATAGACAATTACTTGATGCACGGCGGCAAAATCCTTTGGATGATAGATGCCGTTTCTGCCGAAATGGATTCCATGCAAGGGCAATTATCTTTCCTGGCTCCAGCAAAAGATTTGAATCTTGAAGCGCAATTGTTTAGATACGGCGTACGAGTTAATCCGTTTTTGGTGCAAGATTTAAGCGCAGCACGCATACCAATTGTTACTGGAAATTTAGGCGATAGACCCCAGCAGAATTTGTTCCCGTGGTTTTATCATCCTTTAGTAATAAGTAAATCGTTACACCCCATTTCCAAAAATGTGGATCCAATCTTGTTGAAATTTGCCAATACCATAGACACTATTGACAATGGCATTAAGAAGGAGATTTTGCTAACAACTTCTCAATTTACCAAAGTACTTTTTGCTCCAGTTCGGGTAAATCTCGGTTTAATTAAAGACGAGCCAAATCCACAAAGTTTCAATAAGCCGAACCAACCACTTGCCGTACTTCTAGAGGGCGAGTTCGAATCGATTTACAAAAACAGATTGTTAAACGATTTTGCCAAAAGTGCCCTCGATTCTTTGGGAGTGAAAATGAGGGAGAAAAGTGTTGCCACAAGCATGATTGTAATTGCAGATGGCGATATTGGCAGTAACCTTGTAAAATCTGATGGATCAACCATGCCATTGGGCTTCGACCCCTATTCTAACATTACTTTTGGCAATAAAACCTTCCTCTTGAATTGTGTAGATTACCTTTTAGACGATTCTGGATTAATGAACGTTCGGGCAAAAGAAATTACCCTTCGTTTATTAGACAAACAAAAAGTAAAAACCGATGCCAATAAATGGAAAGTTATTAATGTTGGTGTTCCTATTGCCAGCTTATTACTTTTTGGCCTCATGTTCAATCTTATAAGACGGAGAAAATTTGCCAAGTAAAAATTAAATCAGAAAAGACATGAAAAAAAATATTGGATATCTCTTGGTGCTTCTGGCACTTTTAGCCGTTGCCTATTACGTTTATCAAAAAGATAGAACAGAAAAAATTCCTACAGAAGAACGCCTTTTCAGCATCGAAGATACCTCTTCCGTAGATCGTATTTTTTTGGCTGATAAACGAGGCAGAACCATCAACCTCGTTAAAATTGACAGCGAAACTTGGATGGTAAACGATAAATTCCCTGCAAGAATAGAATTGGTTCGTAGCATTTTACAATCGCTGCGCTTAGTGCAAGTTAGAAACCCAGTTTCTAAAACACTTATGCCAACTGTGGTAAAACAAATGGCAGCAGAAGCTATAAAAGTAGAAGCATATGTTGATGGCAAAGTTGTGAAAACTTATTACATTGGAGGCGCAACCAAAGACGATACTGGCACATACGCCATGTTAGAAGGCGCCGATGCTCCATATGTAATCCATATTCCAGGTTGGAATGGCTACTTAAGTGCCCGTTACGAAATGGAAGAAGCCAACTGGAGAAGCCTAATTATATTTGATTATAAAGAAAGCGAAATCGATACCATTGGCGTTTATTATCCAGTTTCTACTTTTGCTTCATTTGCGGCAGTAAGTATGCCACAAGGTGGTTTCGGAATTATAGACCAAAATAGTAAACTGGTAAAATACGATCCGGAATTGGCATACGATTTTGTAAAAGGTGCTATGCGCCTTTCTGCCGAAATCTTAGATAACAATGTTGCAGAAAAAGATTCTGTTTTAAAAAGTACTCCAACAGAAATAATTAGGGTTGTTGCGAAGGATGGAAAATCTACTACCATCAGAGTTTACAAGAAATTTAAAGAAGCAATGGATAAATTTGAAACCAATCAGACGGAGATAGACTTAGATCGAGGTTATTTTTATCATGTAGAAGCCGATCAATTTGGGTTTATGCAATACTACGTTTTACGAGGATATAAAAAGCAATTGGCAGATTTCTTATACCCTCAGGCCAAACAATAAAAGAAAATAGCACTTTTTTCTCTACTTTAGCGGTAGAATTCAGTAATAAAATTCAACCTTCACATTAATAATCGCAACACCACCAATAGTATGAAATTCATTGTTTCAACATCATTATTATTAAAAAACCTTCAGGCAGTTCAAGGGGTAATCAATTCAAATGCCGTATTGCCAATTCTCGAGAACTTCCTTTTCGAGATTGAAGACAACAAATTAAAGGTTAGCACAACAGACCTCAACACCACCATGGTTACCGAACTTGAGGTAGATGCCAATGGAAGAGGTAAAATTGCAGTGCCATATAAAATTATTTTGGAAACATTAAGAACGCTTCCAGAACAGCCAATTACCTTCAGCTTTAACGAAGAAAACTTTACCATAGAGATTAACTCAGATAATGGAAAATATCAATTGGCAGGAGAAAATGCAGAAGATTTTCCTAAAATTCCAGAAATGGAATTGGGTAACTCCATGTCGTTCCCTTCTAGTTATTTGTCTAATGCAATTTCAACCACGCTATTTGCTGTTGGAACCGATGAAATGCGCCAAGCAATGACGGGTGTTTTCTTCCAACTTGAGCCAAGCAATATTTCATTCGTAGCTACCGATGCCCACAAAATGGTGGTTTATCGCCAAAACAATGTTGTAGTTGCAAATCCAGGTTCTTTTATAGTTCCGAAAAAAGCCATTACACTTTTAAAAGCAGTACTTCCAACTGATGGCAGCTTGCTAAATTTAGAGTACAACAAAACCAATATGTTTATTGGCGTTAACAACGTTAAGATGATTTGTCGTCTAATCGATGCAAAATTTCCAGACTTCAACGCTGTTTTGCCAACCGATAACCCAAATCAGATGCG
>DAIRTB010000087.1:0-5428 GCA_036804105.1 Bacteroidota bacterium
AATACGGACATTCATGCCAACAGATCATTTGGTAGAGACGCAAGATTTTGCGTCTTTCTCTTTGTTTTATTTTGTGACTATCTCTTAGTTTCATTTTTCCAATTCAATATAATCTAATTTTGAACCATTAAGGAGTTAAGGGAAATTAAGATTCGCTTCGCTCATTTATAGATGTCTGATCTGTTTTGATTTCATTCTTAGATTTTAATTCCTTCCTCAGCCATTTCATTGCAATTAATGTTAAACCAATAAGGAGTTAAGGGAAATTAAGATTCGCTTCGCTCTGTTTTCATGTTATTTAAAAATTTAAAATTTCAGATACCTGTGTAGATGGATTTGCATTAATGAAAGTGTTTTGCACTTAAGTCGCTATTTTGTCCACGCTTTTTCAAATCTGGAAATCCATGGACACTTTTTTGTCCACGGTTTTTCATTTTCGGAAATCCATGGACATCATCAAAATTTAAAAACAAGAAAAGACGTTGCATGCAACGTCTCTACTGATATCCCGAAATTGTTATGAACTGGCTTTATAGCCGCCAACCTCCTAATTCGTTATTATTTTTGTACCCTTATCCAAAGTCCAAAATCAAGCATCCAACATCAATAATTAACCATTTTTGAGGATTCTTGCTGCGTCTATTGCAAAATAAGTGAGGATGATATCTGCACCAGCACGTTTTATGCTCAAAAGGGTTTCCATCATAACTCGATCATAGTCTAACCAACCATTTATGGAAGCAGCTTTAATCATGCTGTATTCTCCACTTACGTTGTAGGCGCTAATGGGCAAATCGCTGTTGTCTTTCAATAGCCTGATTACGTCTAAGTACGCCAAAGCAGGTTTAACCATCAAAATATCAGCGCCTTCGGTTGTATCTAAACTTGCTTCAATTAATGCCTCTCTTCTGTTTGCAGGATTCATTTGGTAGGTTTTCTTATCTCCAAATTTTGGAGCAGAATCTAAGGCTTCTCTGAATGGGCCATAAAATGCGCTGGCATATTTGGCAGTATAACTCATTATAGAAACATCCGAAAAATTGTGATGGTCGAGGTAATGACGAATGTATCCTACTCTTCCATCCATCATATCACTTGGTCCTATTATGTCTGCACCCGCTTGGGCTTGCGCCAAAGCCATTTTCGCTAGAATTTCTAAGGTCTTATCGTTTTCAATTTTCCCGTTTTCAACAAGGCCATCATGCCCGTCGCTGCTGTATGGATCCATGGCAACATCGGTCATGATAACTGCTTCAGGAAATCTTTCCTTAATAGTACGTAAGGCAATGAGATAATGATTCTCCTTGGCAAAGCTGTGAGTTGCAAATTTATCTTTAAACTGTTCTTGGATAACCGGAAAAACATCGAAACCTCTAATGCCTAGATTCATAGCCAATTCAATTTCCTTCAACATATTGTCTAAGCTCAACCTAAAAATTCCCGGCATAGATTGAATTGCTTGCTTCTGATTGTTTCCTTCAATCAAAAAAAGTGGCAACAATAAATCGTTAGATGTTAAAGTGGTTTCTTCAACCATTTTTCTAAGACCTTCGCTTTTTCTATTACGGCGAGGTCTATTGGGCATTTGTAGCATAAGTTAAGAATTTATTGAGCCAATTCGTTCAAGGCAATATACGCCATTAGGCCTGCTCCAGTTTCTAGAGCGGTTTCATCGATATCGAAAGTTGGGGTGTGTACCGAAGAAATAATTCCTCTTTCTTCGTTCCGAGTGCCCAAACGGTAAAAACAGCTTGGAGCAACTTGAGAATAGTAAGCAAAATCCTCTGCCGCCATCCAAATATCTAGGTCAACAACTTTGTCAGAACCTAAATAATCCACCGCAGCGGTTTTGGCTTTCTCCGTTATTTCGGGGTTGTTGGTGAGGAAAGGATAGCCAACATTAATAGAAAAATCGCAATTTGCGCCCATAGATTCAGCTATGCCTTCAGCAATTTTAGTCATTTTGGTATGCGCTTCCTTGCGCCATTTTTCGTCTAAAGTTCTGAAAGTACCTAAAACAACTACCTCATTTGGCAGAATATTAAAAGCGCCTTCAGCATTCACTTTTCCGAAAGAAAGCACGCTTGGAATGGTTGGATTGGCATGTCTACTCACAATTTGTTGTAAAGCAACAATTATGTGGGCGGTAATTAAAACAGTATCTACATTTAAATGCGGCATTGCACCATGACCACCTTTTCCTCTTACGGTCATGGTAATTTCATCGGCAGATGCCATGTATAAACCCGATCTGAAACCTACAGTTCCAGCTGGTAGAAATGGCATAACATGCTGACCAATAACTGCATTCGGTTTTGGATTTTCCAATACTCCATCCTTAATCATTAAAGAAGCGCCACCCGGTAATCTTTCTTCCGCAGGTTGAAAAATAAGTTTGATGGTACCTTCGAATTCGTCTTTTAAATCATTCAAAATCATGGCAGCGCCGAGAAGTGAACTCGTGTGTGCATCGTGCCCACAAGCGTGCATCACACCTGGAACTGTAGATTTGTAGCTTACCTCGTTTACTTCTTGAATGGGAAGTGCGTCCATATCGGCACGCAAGGCAACTGTTTTTTTCGTTGGATTTTTCCCCGCTATCAAACCCACAACACCTAAACCACCAACATCTTTTTTAAACTGAACTCCCAATTTGCTCAATTCAGCTTGAACAAATGCTGCGGTATTAACTTCCTCATAAGAAAGCTCCGGATTCTGATGTAAATGCCTACGCATTTCTACAATACGAGGGGCAAGTGTTTTGGCTTGTTGCTTTATGCGTTCAATCATTTGTCGTCTAAAGGCGGGAAAGGATCTATGGTATCTGGCACCACAAATGTAATTGGGTACAAAGATTTTAACTCTTTACTTAGGTTTGCTGCTTCGGCTCTACTAATAAAATCGCCTACACGAACCCGGTAAGTTGGTTGTTTGTAAATGAGGTAAACACTTAGATTTGGGTAACGTTGTAGCAAAGTTGCCCTAACATCTAATGCTTCTTGGCGGTCGTTTCTACTATAAACTTGTATTCTGTAACCTGAAATATTAGAATTCCGCAACCTAAAAGCCTTGTGTTTTGCAAATAGAATTTCAATTCCTTCAGGTTCATCGAAAGTAACAGATGCGCCTTGTGCTAAACCATCTTGAATGCAAAACAATAAAGCGAAAAGTGAGAGGATTGCGAGTTTTTTCATGATTAAGTACAGATGGTAATTCCAGACGATGTTCCAATTCTATCAGCACCTGAATTAATAAGTTCTGTTGCAAAAGACTTATCTTTAATTCCTCCAGAAGCTTTTATTTTGATATTGGCTGGCAGGATACTTCTTAAAAGAGCTACTTTTTCAACATTCGCACCTTCTGGAGCATAACCAGTTGAGGTTTTAATGCAGTCTACACCAGCATTTATGGCAATTTCGCAAACCTGCGTAATCTCTTGCTCGTTTAAATATGCTGTTTCAATTATTAACTTAATGGGAACTCCATGTAAATGACAAGCATCCACCATATGGGTAATGTCAGCTTTTAAAACATTCATTTCGCCAGATTTCAAAGCTGCAATATTCATTACCGCATCAATTTCGTTAGCCCCATCTGTTATCGCTTTTTGAATAGCAAAAACCTTGGTTTGAGTGTTTTCATAACCGAATGGGAACCCAATAACCGTTGATAATTTTAGGTTGGTTTCGTGTAACAGTCTATTGCAGAGTTTTACAAAATGCGGTGGAACGCACACGCCTGCAAACTCGTGCTTTATGGCTTCCTCACAAAGTTTGGTGTAGGCTTCGTTGGTAGCTATTGGGTTTAAAAGCGTATGATCAATATACTTAGCAATGCTAAATGTGTTTGATTTAGTCTTGTCCATGGCAATTTTTAAACTTTTTACCACTACCGCAAGGGCATGGGTCGTTTCTGCCTATTTTAGGCCCAACTCGTACCGGAGCTCTTTCGGTAGCTGTTTCTGGTTGGTGATATTCTGTTTCTGAATTACTTGAGCTGCTGCTAACATATTGCGGTCTATTGGCAATAACTTTTGGATTGCCAACCTGCTTAGGAAGTGGTTTTGCTTCCTTAACTTCTTCAGGATCGCCAATTGGGATAGTTGCCTTAGCCAACATGCCTGTAATTTCGAAGTTTAATCCATTCAGCATTTGTTCAAATAATTTGAACGATTCGAATTTGTAGATCAAAAGTGGGTCTTTTTGCTCATAAACAGCATTTTGAACAGATTGTTTCAAATCGTCCATATTCCGTAGATGCTCTTTCCAATTCTCGTCTATTGTATTTAAAACCACCGCTTTTTCAAGCTCGGTAATAATTTCTTTACCATTGCTTTCGAATGCCTTTTTAAGATTTACTGGAAGCTGCATTTGGTAATTGCCAGACACAAAAGGAACCACAATGGTCTCAATCTGACTGCCACGTTCTTTATAAACTTGTGAGATTACAGGCATTGCCAACTCTGCAAGTTTTTTGCACTTCAACTGGTAGTTTTCAACTATTTCAGCATAAAGTTTACCATCTAGTACTTCAACTTTTCCTTTGGCCAATTCCTCGGCAGTGATGGCGGTTTCTAAACCGTAAAGTCTGATGATCTCAAGTTTGTAACCTTCGTAATCGCCATTTTCTCTGTATTTCTCGATCAATTCTTGTACTGCATCTGAGTACATGTTGTTGATGTCTATTTTCAATCTTTCACCAAAAAGTGCATGTCTACGTTTTGCGTACACTACTTCTCTTTGAGAATTCATTACATCATCATACTCCAATAACCTTTTTCTTATCCCGAAGTTGTTTTCTTCTACTTTACGTTGTGCACGCTCAATAGACTTGGTAATCATAGAATGCTGAATTACCTCGCCTTCTTTATGACCCATTTTATCCATCAAGTTCGACATTCTTTCTGCACCGAAAAGACGCATCAAGTTATCTTCCAACGAAACGAAGAATTTAGAAGAACCTGGATCGCCCTGTCTACCTGCTCTACCTCTTAACTGACGGTCTACCCTTCTAGAATCGTGACGTTCAGTACCAATAATTGCCAAACCTCCGGATGCTTTCACCCCTTCGCCTAGCTTAATATCCGTACCTCTACCTGCCATGTTGGTGGCAATGGTTACTGTTCCCGCTTTACCGGCTTCTTGAACAATATCGGCTTCTTTTTGGTGAAGTTTTGCGTTGAGTACATTATGTCTTATCTTTCTCAAGTTAAGCATTCTGCTCAATAATTCTGAGATTTCTACCGATGTTGTACCTACTAGAACTGGTCTTCCAGCTTCAACAAGAGTTACAATTTCATCGATAACCGCATTGTATTTTTCACGTTTGGTTTTGAAAACCAAATCGTCGTCGTCTTTTCTAGAGATGGGTCTGTTGGTTGGAATAACCACCACATCTAATTTGTAGATTTCCCAGAATTCTCCCGCTT
>DAIRTB010000087.1:5438-7811 GCA_036804105.1 Bacteroidota bacterium
TCTGTTTCGGCAGTACCCGTCATACCTGCAAGTTTGTGGTACATTCTGAAGTAATTCTGAAGCGTTACCGTTGCAAAAGTTTGGGTTGAAGCCTCAACTTTTACGTTTTCTTTTGCTTCAATTGCCTGATGTAAGCCATCGCTATATCTCCTGCCATCTAACACCCTACCGGTTTGCTCATCTACAATCTTTACTTTATTACTATCTACAATGTATTCAGTGTCTTTTTCATAAAGTGTGTAAGCACGAAGTAGTTGATTAATGGTATGAATACGCTCAGCTTTCAATGAGAAATCGAGCATTAATTGTTGTTTTTGAGCGATAATATCTTCAGGACTAGCACCCGATTTCTCAATCTTAGCAGTTTCAGTAGAAATATCTGGAAGTATAAAGAAACTTGGGTCTTCTCCGGTATTGGTTATGGTTTCAATACCTTTATCAGTTAGCTCGATGGAATTATTCTTTTCGTCGATAACAAAGTAAAGGTCTTTGTCAATTTTATGCATTTCCTTATTCTGGTCTTGCATGTGGAAACCTTCAGTTTTTAGCAACTGAGTTTTTACACCTGGTTCGCTTAGGAATTTTATGAGGGGTTTGTTTTTGGGTAAACCTCTATGCGCTTTTAATAATGGAATTCCAGCTTCGTCTGCTTTACCATCAGCAAAAAGCTTTTTAGATTCTGCCAAAGAATTCGAAACAAATTTTCTTTGAAGCTCCACTAGGTTTTCAATTCTTGGCTTGAGCTGATGAAATTCGTGCTGATCTCCTTTCGGAACTGGTCCAGAAATAATTAATGGTGTACGAGCATCGTCTACCAACACTGAATCCACCTCATCTACCATTGCAAAATGGTGTTTGCGTTGCACCAATTCTTCAGTAGTGCGAGACATATTATCTCTTAGGTAATCGAAACCGAATTCGTTGTTGGTACCATAGATAATATCGGCCATGTACGCTTTCTTACGTTCTGGCGAGTTTGGTCTATGCTTATCAATACAATCAACTGAAATTCCGTGGAATTCGAATAATGGTGCATTCCACTCAGAGTCTCTTTTTGCAAGGTAATCGTTAACGGTAACCAAGTGAACGCCTAGTCCCGAAAGTGCATTTAAATAGGCTGGAAGTGTAGAAACGAGGGTTTTACCTTCACCTGTTGCCATTTCGGCAATTTTACCAGTGTGCAAAACATAACCACCAATAAGCTGAACATCGTAATGCACCATATCCCAAACTATTTCGTTGCCTGCTGCTAACCATTTGTTTGCGTAAACGGCTTTATCGCCATTAATTACCACATTGGTTTTTACGGTTGCAAGGTTTCTGTCGAAATCGTTGGCGGTAACTTCAAGAAATTGGTTTTCTTTAAATCTTCTTGCCGTTTCTTTTACTACTGCAAAAGCTTCTGGAAGAATTTTCAGTAAAACTTCCTCTAACTTTTTGTCACGATCTTTTTTAAGCTCGTCTATTTTTTTGTAGTTATCAACTTTTGTTTGGATTTCAGTTTCTGGAATTGCTTCGGTATCAATTTGAAGTTGATCTATTTCAGCATTTATATCGGCTAAGTGAGTTTTGATAGCAGCTCTAAAATCGTCGGTTTTTGCACGAAGTTGGTCGTTACTGAGCGATTGTAGTTGTTCGAAAACAGCTTTTACCTGATTTACAACCGGTGAAAGCTCTTTAATGTCTCGATCTGATTTGCTGCCAAAAACAGCTGATATGGCCTTGTTTAAAAAATTAAGCATCGTAAGTGTTTTGCAAATGGTTATTGCGGCTGTAAAAATACGGCAAACATGGCTTAATATTTTTAAGAACCTGCATATTGGGTTAAAGTTTTCAAATTTCGTACCGCCTAGCTTAATTCTTTATGGCTCTGCCATAAAATGTTGGAAATTCTATTTTTTTCTGCCAAAAGGTCTTGTTGAGTTTTAATTCTATTTTTTTCGAAGCAAATGAGCGCCAATACCACATTGTAGGCATTTCTTTTCGCTACAATAATTTTTATCGAGTTCTAAATAAGCCTGACTTTGAAAAGCATTTGTCAATGGCCATTCTAATTCTTTAAATGTTTTGGTGATTTTATTTTCCTCGGCCTTAATTTGCATATACAAGCTCAATACTTCATCGAAATTGTCCAGCTTGCCTTGCTGCTGAAAATATGCAAATTTTAATGGAAGAACTACATTAATCAATAGTAAATCAATTGATTGCTTACCTATTCCTGAACTATGCGCTTGATCTATCTTTTTACCAAGCAAATAATGGTTTTCCCAATAGCTCGAAGCATTCACTTGAAACAGCTGGTAGAAATCTGCCAGATTTTTACAAAGCAAGATCTCGGAGAATAAATGCGCATTCTTATGGATTAAGGCTGAT
>DAIRTB010000088.1:0-889 GCA_036804105.1 Bacteroidota bacterium
TTTACCATGTACCGGTTTCTTTAAATAGAAAAATTTACCACTTTAGCAGAAGTCTATTCAAATGAATGAGTTCGAGATTTTAGAAGCTTCGCCAGAAGAATTTAACGTTATAGCCTGGAAACACTTCGATTGTAGCGAGGTTTTATTTTTAAATGCTGATTTTAGAAATGACTTTGCTCAAGCATTTGAAGTAGTGCCCAAAAGCTACTTGGTAAAATCAGGTGAAATTTACCTGGGTGGTATTTTCGGTTACAAAAGCAGAAAGAGTTTCATTACTGGACGATTTTTGCGAGGTAATGTTTTACTAATCAATCCTAATTTTATAAAAAAGAATCTGGTTTTGGATAAGCAATTAAGGGAAGGTTTAACCTACCTAATATCTCATCTTAAGAAATCGTATGAAGATATTGTATTTGAAAACAGTTTCAAAAACATTGATTTACGGGGAATTTCAAAAAAATTTCAGGTAGAAATTAAATACACAATTATTCTAACGCCAGAAAATTGTGATAACACTTGGTTATCAGACAGTGTAAAGAAAAAAATTAAGCGGAATCTAAAACCACTTTTGTTTTCAAACGATTTATCTCCAGAAGAAAAAGTTAAACCAGTTTCCGCTCTTTTGGAGAAAAAAATCATTTCAAAACATGAAGCAGATTGCCTGAAAACGCTGTTATTAAACTCAAAAGCACTTATTTTTCAAAAATCGGAAGCTGGCATTTTGGTTTCATATCAGGAGCACGATGGCCGATGCATAAATCTGTTTAATTGGGATGACCCAAATTCTAAAGATAACCCTACCCTTCTTCAATACTATGGAAATATTCAATTGCTTGAGCAAGGTGTAAAAACTATAGACCGAGGAGGAGCTAACATGCTGAGCATTAGC
>DAIRTB010000088.1:922-7736 GCA_036804105.1 Bacteroidota bacterium
GAAAAAAATGAAAGACTTCTTAGATAGAGCTGTGAAAAAAATTACTAGAAATAGTTAAATGAGCCAAACTCACTTTCTAGAGCCACTTCGTTTCTGTCAGCACTTTCGCAATAACCTATTATTTGAGCATCTACTCCAAATGAATTAGCAGTTTTAATTATGAAATCTGCATGTTTTTCGTCAACATAAACCTCCATTCTATGGCCCATGTTAAACACCTTGTACATTTCTTGCCAAGAGGTATTGCTTTCAGATTGAATCAATTTGAACAGCGGTGGTGTTGGGAATAAGCTATTTTTTACCACCTTAACACCTTCTATAAAGTGAAGCACTTTAGTTTGTGCTCCACCAGAGCAATGTACTAAACCATGTATTTCAGTTCCAAGTTCATCTATAATTTGCTTAAGAACAGGCGCATAAGTTCTAGTTGGAGAAAGTACCAACTTTCCAGCGTTTAATGGAACACCGACAACATTATCTAATAAATTCTTAGTGCCAGAATAAACTAAAGTGGAGTCTACTAATTGATCGTAGGATTCTGGGAATTTCTCTGCATAGATCTTACTAAAGACATCATGTCTTGCTGATGTTAAGCCATTACTTCCCATTCCACCATTGTATTCGGATTCATAAGTAGCTTGCCCAAAAGAAGATAAACCAACAATTACATCGCCTCCTTTTATGTTGCTGTTTACTATAACCTTGTCTCTCCGCATTCTTGCAGCCATGGTAGAATCTACCACAATGGTTTTAACAAGATCGCCTAAATCTGCAGTTTCGCCACCACCAAAGTGAATATTTACTCCATATTCACGCATGTTGTCACAGAATTCGGCAGTGCCGTTAATAATGGCAGAAATAACTTCACCAGGAACTAAGTGTTTGTTTCTTCCGATGGTAGATGAAAGCAAGAAATTATCAGTTGCACCCACGCATAAAAGATCATCTAAATTCATTACAATGGCATCTTGAGCAATGCCTTTCCAAACGGATAAATCGCTAGTTTCTTTCCAGTATATATATGCAAGCGACGATTTTGTACCTGCTCCGTCTGCATGAATAATGGAGCAGAATTGGTCATCTCCAGTAAGATAATCAGGTAGAATTTTGCAAAAAGCTTTGGGAAAGAGTCCTTTATCTATGTTAGAAATTGCTTGGTGAACATCTTCTTTAGATGCAGAAACTCCTCTTTGGTTATATCTATTGTTGCTCATAAAAAAATAAGGAGCAAAATTAAGAATTTTGCTCCTTTAGTTTGAGATTAATATAAGGTTGAATTACTCGCCTTTAAGGAAGTCGTCCTCATCGGTTTGACCAGTAACCCTTTTGTATTTTACTATTCCCTTATAATCAGTTGAAAGCACCTGGAATGTTGTACGTCTGTTAACTGCATGCTCTTCTTCAGTACATTTTACACCATCGGCACACTGATTTAAAAGTTGCGATTCACCAAAACCCTTAGGAGTTAAACGCTCTATTTCAATTCCATTTTCAACTAGGAAATTTACAACAGATTGAGCTCTTCTTTGTGAAAGGTCTAAGTTACGTTCTTCGGTATCTCTCGAATCCGTATGAGAATAAATTCCAATTTTCAATTCAGGAGAAGATTTTAGCATTGTAACCAAACCACCTAAAGCTTTTTTGGAAGTTGGAGTTAGTTCAGCACTCGCAAGTTCGTACAAGATATCTTCCAATTGAATTTCTTCTCTTGGAATTGGTTTTAAGGCGATATCAACAGTAAACACTTTAGAGTATTTTTCGCCTTCTGTGCCAACTTTTCCGCTGTTACCAAAGAAATCTTTCTTATTTGCTTGTAATGAGTAGTTGTACCCTTCTTTCAAAATAAAAGAGTAGTTACCACTAGCATCAGCTATGGTGTCAATAAAAGTAGAATCAGAAAGGAATAATTTAACTTGAGCACCTGAAATTGGTTTTTGATCTGTTTCATTTCTAATAACGCCTTTTACAGAAAATTCAAGTGGGGTAAGAACCCATTCGTAAATATCATCCATTCCTCTTCCTTCTAGGCGATTAGAAGAAAGAAAACCACGGGTTTTACCAGCGTTAGAAATGTATGCAAAATCGTCAGCTCCAGAATTAAAAGGGGCTTTTAAGTTTTCTGGTTTAGACCATTCGTTACCACCACCTTCGGCGCTAAAAATATCTAAACCTCCCATACCTAGATGATAATCGCTCGAAAAGTAAAGTGTTCCGGATGGATGCATGTATGGAAACATTTCATCACCAGGAGTATTAATGTTCGGGCCCAAATTAATCGGCTGTTCTTCAGATTTGTTTAATGGCACCATCCAAATATCTTTTCCACCGAAACCATCAGGAGCGTTATCTGCTACAAAGTATAAGGTTCTGCCATCATTTGACAAGGAAGGTTGCCCAACTGTTATTGAATCACCAAAAATGGTAACTAACTTGGGTTCGCCCCAGCCATTCCCTTGTTTTCTTGATTCATATATTTTACAAAGTCCCTTTTTAGAGTCGCATCTTGTAAACAGCATAATGGTAAAAGCCTTATTAAAGGTTAATGAGCCCTCATTCATTGAGGTATTTACATCCCCTGCAATTAAAACTGGAGTAGACCATTTGCCTCTTTTGTCGATGTATGTTTCAAAAATTGAGCTAAATTTTTCACCTGTTTTATCATACGTTCCTTTACCTACTGCACTTTCTCTTGCTGAAGAAAAGAACAAGCCATTCTTTTTAAACAGGGTAACACCGTAATCGCTTGCATTTGTATTGAAAGTTGCAGCATTTGTTACGGTGTATCGGGTTTGAGCTTCTTTCCAAGTTGTTGCTAGCTTAGAGCCTTCTAAGTGACGTTTAGCTGCCTCATCACTTGGGGTAGAAGCCAAATATTTATTATATTGCTCAATGGCCTCGTTATATTTTTCAAGGTTTCTCAAAACTCCGGCATAATTAAGAAACACTTCAGGTTCTTCGTAACCAGCCTTGATGGCTCTATCGTACCAACCTTCGGCTGTTTTGGGCTGAGTGGCTAAACGATAGCATTCGGCAATTCTAAAAGTTGCGAAGGCTTTAACTTCACGATCTTTTTCTTTTGCCATGCCTTTTTTGTAAAGTTCTGCAGCTTCATAATAAGCTTGGGCATCCCAAGATTTATTGGCTTCTTCTAAACTCTTCTGGGCTAAAGTTGTACCAATTCCAAAAAAGAAGATGGTAATTACTAGGAGAAATCGGTTCAAACGAATATTTTGCATTTTAAGCTTTAAGTTGATAAAAACGTTAATGGATTACTAAATAACGGATTTTCTTTGATTAAACATAATTTTAAACCCTAAAAAGCCCTAAAAAAAACTTTCGGCATTTAAAACACAGAATTTACAATCAAAAAATATGGCAACTAATAAAAAAGCTCCGATTTCTCGAAGCTTTTAATTTATTTCTTTGGTTCAGGAGCTGGTGCTGTAGTAGCTGTTACTCCTAGTTTTTTCTTAACTAATTCCATTACATTATCTGATGGATTAGAATACACCATAGCACCTGTTGAGGTATCGAATATGTAAGCGTACTTTCCTTCTTGAGCAACTGCTTTAATAGCATCTTCTGCTTTTTTAAGGATTGGCCCGTAAACATCTTCTCTCTTTTTAGATAATTTTTCTTGAGCACTTTGTTGAAATTCTTCAATTCTTGCCTGAAGATCGTTTACTTCATTGGCTAAAAGCTCTTTCTGAACTTCAGAGTATTTGTCAACATTGTCTTGATAGCTCTTTACTTTTTTACGATACTCTTCAATCATGTTTTGAACAGCCGCTGAAAGCTCTTCATTGTATTTTTTAAGAGATTCGTCTGCCACCTTTGTTTCTGGCATAAGAAGTACCAATTCGCTGGTATTTATATGGCCGAACTTAGATTGTGCTATTGCTTGTGTTGCAAAAAGGCTTGTTGCTAAGAATAGCCCTGTTAAAATGATTTTACGCATTATTAAAAATTTGGTTCAAAAATATGGTTTTTTTATTTCTTTTGAGCTGCTACTCCCATTATTTCGAGCAATTCGTCGCTTTTATCGAATCTTGGGTTAGCAAACATTACGGTTAATCCGCCAGATTTGTCAAAAAGAAAATCGTAAGCTTTTTCTCTGCAGAGTTTTTGGCAAGCCTCGTAGATTCTATCTTGGATTGGTTTAATTAATTCAATTCTTTTTTTGAATAAATCGCCTTCATATCCGAATCTTCTTTGTTGTAATTCGCTTAGCTCTTTTTCTTTTTGCTTTATTTCTTTCTCTCGTTGTTCCTTTTTTAGTTCTGTTAACAATACTACTTCTGCTGCTAACGACCTTGCTAATGCATCAATTTCTTTTTTCTTAGCATCTATTTCATCTGCCCATTCTTTCGACAAGACTTCTATCTCAGATTGCGCTGCCTTATATTCTGGCATTGCTGCGAGGATATACTCGGTGTCTATGTAAGCGAATTTTTGTGCTAATGCATTAGTTGAACACAACAAAGAAAAAATCGTGCCAAATGTTAAAATCCAAGTTTTCATTTTCTATATAATTAAAATTGTTGTCCAATAGAAACGTGAATTTGACCTCTATTAGCGCCTGGAGCCCAAGGAACTGTATCGAAACCATAACCCCAATCTAGACCTAATAATCCAAACATAGGTAAGAATACTCTTACACCTGCGCCAGCAGACCTAAAATTAGAGAATGGATCAAACCCCTTTATTGATCTAAAAGTATTTCCCGCTTCTAAAAATGTAGTTGCATAAACTGTTGCAGATGGATTTAACGATATTGGATATCTTAATTCCATGGTATACTTCTGAAATGCTGTTCCACCCAAATTAGACCCATCGTCTCCTCTAGGGGTAATTGAGTTGTTATTGTATCCTCTTAAACCAAATAATTCAACGGCAATTAGGTTGAAGCCCATAATTCCATCTCCACCCATTTGGAATCTACCAAAAGGTAGTTGATCTGAATTTCCAGTATAAGAACCTAAAAAGCCAAACTTAATTGCTGTAGAAAGCACTAGTTTTCCTACCAATGGTGTAAACCAGTTTGCATCGAAACGCCATTTATGATACTCTATAAAACTAGATCTACTGTCAGAACCAAGATCTGAATTGTAATTTTTTACCAGCAATGAATAAGGCAATGTAAACTGTGTTGATAAAGAAATAGATGATCCTCTAGTTGAGAATATTGGAGCATCTATTGAGTTTCTTGATAATACTTCTCTAAAATGGAGGTCGTTTGTAATTCCCTGTGGCAACAAAGAACCCAAAATACCTGAACTTCCCTGAGAGTTATACTGATTGAAATTTATTGAATGTAGAATGGTAAAAAAATCGTCGGGTTTTTGCAAACGTTTTCCTAAAGAAACCGAAATACCATTGGTGGTGAAGGAATTCCTGTTCGGATTGCTTTTTGGTAAACCATTTAAAGATTGGATGGTAGAAAACAAAGAAACCGAAAATGAATTTGGTTTATTTCCTCCTAACCAAGGTTCAGTAAACGATGCATTGTACGATTGAAAGAAAAATCCACTAGATTGAGCCCTAAGACTTAAACGCTGACCATCTCCTGATGGAACTGGCGACCATTCTTTTGCTTTAAACATTTTCCTTGCCGAAAAATTATTTAGAACCAAGCCTAAAGAACCTACAATTTGATTTGCACCCCAACCTCCTGAAAGCTCAATTTGGTCGTTAGATCTTTCAGCAACTTTATATTCAATATCAACGGTTCCATCTACTGGGTTAGGAGTTGGCACAACACCCATTTGCTCAGGGTCGAAATATCCTAACTGAGAAAGTTCTCTTTGTGTTCTGATAATGTCTGCACGGCTGAACTTCATTCCAGGCCTAGTTCTTAATTCACGAAGTACAACATGGTCGTTTGTTTTATCATTACCAATTAAGGTAACTTTATTAATAGTTGCTTGTGCTCCCTCATAAATTCTTACTTCCAAATTTATGGTATCGTTTTCCACATTTACTTCTACCGGTTGAAGTTGGAAGAAAAGATAACCATCATCCATATATAAAGAAGTTAGGTCTCTTCCGTTCGGATCCATAAAAAGTCGGTTGTCAAGAACGGTTTGATTATAAACATCTCCTCGAGTAATTCCTACTAGTTTAGAAAGAGAAGAATCGGGGTATATCGAATTTCCGGTGAAGGTTATATCACCAAAATAGTATTGCCTTCCTTCATCCACATAAATATCAATTCCAAATCTGCTTGGACTAATCTTATAAATAGAATCTTTTGAGATTCTGGCATCTCTGTAACCAAGTTCTTGGTATTTGGCAATAACATTATCCTTGTCTTCTTCGAATTTAACTTCTAAAAATTTTGACGATTTAAGGATGTTTACCAGTTTTTTCTCTTTTGTATCTTTTAATTGCTTTTTTAGCTTCCCATCAGAGATTGCCTTGTTTCCGTAGAAATTGATTTTACCAATTTTAAGTTTTTCGCCTTGGTTGATGGTTATTCTGATGGCCGCCATATTTTGGGAAGTCGTATCTGAAACTTCTTCTACTGTTGAAGTTACATCCCAATACCCTTTATCCACATAATATTCTCGAACAATATTTTGAATATTCAATTTTACACTTTGGGTGTAGATTCTAGATTTATACCCTTTTATTTTATCGTTGATGTTGTCTACATCAGACTTCTTTACATTTTTAGAAAAACCAAAGCGAGAGATACGAGGTTTCTCTTGAATTTCGAAAGTAAGAAAAGCATATTCTCCTTCAACTTTAGAGAGATACAGGTTTACATCACCAAAGAGTCCTTGTTTCCAAAAGTTTTGTACTGCTTTAGAAA
>DAIRTB010000089.1:0-7697 GCA_036804105.1 Bacteroidota bacterium
TTTATTGCCGAGCAATAAGTAGCAAAAGTATTTCAAAAATTACAGTGGGTTGGGTAAAGTTTGGAAATTGATACAGCAGGTAGAAACTGATTTTCAATGTTACCATAAAATTAAACTCAACAACTAACTGTTAAAATGGAGGGTTTAATTAAAACGAACTATAAATATTTGTAAAAAAACTTTATTTTAGTGAAAAATTTTGGTAAATGAAAAGAATTGGTTTTTTGTTGATTGTGTTTTTGTTCTTACTAATAAAGTTTTCTAATGCGCAGTATTGTGCTTCAAATGCAACAATTACCAATGGAACAAAAATTGATACCGTCATAATTGGTAATACAACTTTTAGCTCACCTTACACATTATGCGAAACATACACAGATAGAACAGCAACCCCTGTTACCATAGCAAGTGGAGTTCCTGTAAACTTAAGAGTTAGAACCGGTAGCTGCACAAACACTCAATATAGAATGGTTAGTGCCTTCATAGATTGGAATAATGATTTTGATTTTAATGACCCTGGTGAACAACTTGGGTTAATTGACCTAAGCAATTACACCGCAAGTGCTGCAAACTATACCTTTATTGTTCCTTATGGCACATTTCCCTCACCAAAAAGATTAAGAATAGTTTGCCAAGCCACCTCAACCTCTACTTTTAGCTTAACAAGCGGTTGTTCAACCTACCCTTATGGAGAGACCGAAGATTATACATTAAATCTAACACCATTTGTGGGTGTAGATGCCGCAGCTTTAAATTTAACTAGCCCAGTTGCTCCTTTAATTCAAAACACCCAAGTTCCTGTTAGTTTTAGCATAGCAAACTTCGCAACAGACACCCTTAGAAATGCTAACCTTGTTTATCAATTAAATAATTTACCTCCTATAATACAAAATTGGAGCGGAAGTCTCGGATATGACCAATCTGAAATATTTACCTTTGATTCACTTTTAACCATACCGAATGCTAGCAATTTTAGCTTAAAAGTTTGGATTGCTCAAGCAAATGGATTAGGCCAAGAATACAACACCAGTAACGATACCATTACTATTTCTCGTTGTACCGGATTGATTGGAGGAACTTACACGGTTGGAACAATAAACTCAGATTTCCCAACCCTACAAACAGCATTTAACAAGTTAAGTTGCGGCATAACTGGACCAGTAATCATGGCAATTGAACCCGGAAATTACCTTGGCCTATCCACCTTGCAGTTTGTGCCAGGTGCTAGTCAAACAAATACCATAACCATAACCGCAGCAGCTGGATCAGATAACAATGTTATTTTGGGTCCCTTAATAAACTCGAGTACTAAAAATCAGATTTTAAAAATAAATGGTGCTGAATATGTAACCATTTCAAACCTAAATTTCAGAAATAATACCACTGCCAGCGGAAGTGGTGTGGGCTCTATGATTCTTTTTGAAAATCAGGCAAATAATGGAGCAATACTAAATTGTACCATTATAGATACATCAACACTAACTCAAAATAGTTCTGCAATTCGCTTTTTCAATTCAAACAATGCGAATGTTACTGGAAATACAATAGTAGGGTTTTGGTATTCCATAGAATTGGAAGGAATAAACGATACAACTTTAATTCAAGGAGCTAATATTGCCAACAACCATTTGACCGAATATTGGACATCCACGATTTTTTTTAAGCACATTAACAATTGCGTTATTAATGAAAATTATATTACGAATTATAGAGGCATCTTATCCTATACATCTGTTTTTGAGGGGGAGAATACCCGCAATTTAACCATATCGAACAATAGAGCCATTAATAACTTACCAGGTTTCGGATTGTTAACGCTTACCAATTTCAATGGTAATAATCAAGAGCCAAATTATTTAATTAACAATGTTTTTTCTGGGAATATTAAGCCACAAGTATCCTTTACCAATTTTACAAGGTGTTTAAATTTAAGAGCTTCTTACCAACCATTCACTGGAAATAGAAATCTTCAAGACCACCTAATAATCTCAAACAATACTTTTAATATTGGCTTTCAACAAACGATACAGAATAATGCAGATTTTATATATTTACTTAATCAAAATCCACATGAGAGTGCTGTCTCTAAAATTGAAGTAAACAACAACATCTTTAGAGGTTATACACAATTTTTCCCTAATGGAACAATTAATCAAGCGAGACTTTATTATATTCCAAGCATCCTTTTGATGCCTAATTTTCATTCAAAAAATAATCTATTTTGGCTTACTAATCCTGGGCATTATAATATCGGAAAAATAGGAAATAGTACCTCAGTAAATTGGAGTACATGGCAAAATGGGTATGGGCAGGATTCAAATTCGGTTGAAAGAAACCCAATGATTACTGATGTCTTAATACCGATTCCTACTAACCCACTTGCAAATAATTTAGGTGCCCCTACTTCTAGCACACCAACTGATATTTTAGGCAACCTAAGAAACACAACTACTCCAGATGTTGGCGCTTATGAATTTAATTTGTCTAGCAATAATGCAGGAGTTACAGAAATAATTTCACCCGTAAATGGTTGTGCTGGCTTTAATTCGGGAACTGTAACTGTTCAGGTTAAGAACTTGGGCATAAATAACCTAAGCAACATTCCTGTTTCTTACATTCTAAATGGAAATCCACCTATTACAGCCATTGTTCCTGGAACCTTAACTCCTGGAAATTCAGTAAACTTTACTTTTCCTGGGACAGCTGTAATTTCGTCTTCAGGAACTTATAATTTGGTTTCATATACATCATTTCCAACGGATGTACAGACCCAAGACGATTCGATATCTAAAAAGGTATTTGTTTTTGCTAACGGCAGTGCCACATTTCCTTTCACAGAAAATTTTGAAAACGGAACGGGCGGTTGGATTACAGATGGTGAAAACAGTTCTTGGGCACGTGGCTTTCCCAATAGCACAACCACAAATGGGATATTATTAACTGCAGCATCTGGAAACAATGCTTGGGTTACCAACTTAAATGGAACAGATACTAGTGGAGGTTATAATAATATGGAGAATTCATACTTAATATCGCCCTGTTTTAACTTTAGTAATTTAGGGAATGCAGAATTGAGGATGAATTTGGCTGTAAATACACACGTGACGGTGCAAATTTACAATACTCTATAGATGGAGGAAACTCATGGAACTTGCTCGGTACTGCATCATCAAATGAAAAAAACTGGTACAATTTCGATTCTATATTTTCTAGTGATGGAGCAGCAGCTTGGGGTGGAACCTCTAACCAAGCATTGCCACAAGGTTGGTTTAATGCCCGCCACAATATTGCTTTTTTGAACAACCAAAATACTGTAAATTTTAGAATAAATTTCGTTTCCGATAAATCTAATAATAAATACCATGGAATAGGTTTCGATGATTTTCAGATTACGTACAGAAACGAACCTAAGATTGATTCGGTATCTCAAGCACCAAATAATTGTAATTCAAGCCCCACAACAATTAGCGCTTTTGTAAGTAGCCCAACCCCTTTAGCAAACGTTAGTCTTATGTACAGTTATTCGGGATCTGTTTTAAACCAATCTATTTCGATGAGTCAAATTGGCATCTCAAACCAATGGATTGGAACAATTCCTGTAACAAGTGCAGTTGGTGCAAAAGTAATCTATGCTGTTAGGGCGAGCAATGCTACAGGCTTATCAGATACATCGAAAGTGTTAAGTTTCACGGCAAACCCATTAACAATAAATGCCGGTAACGATACTTCAATTAATTACAGCTTTCCTGTCGAACTAATTGCCAAAGTATCGGGATTTGGTTCAAATAAGGTACTTCAAGCTTCATTTACAAAAAGTTCTTCTTGCCAAGGCGGATTTATGATGGATTTGACAACAGGCTCTAAACCAATAAAAATTAATGGGTTAACCATTTTTCCAGCTGAAAGTGGTATTCAAACAGTTGAAGTATTCTATAAATCTGGTTCGAAATCTGGATTTCAGAATAACCCAAACTCATGGACATCAGCAGGGGTGTATATCATCAATCCAAATATAGTAACTGCCACTTATATGCCCATAGATCCTTTGATTTTTCAGCCGCAAACACCCTTTGCAATTTATCTTAAATATAATGGAGTTTACAGCGATGAAAATACAAGTTATACAGATTCTATTCTCACAATTCTAACCGGAGAGGCCATGTGTATTCCGTTCTCTGGATGTTGCAGCCCTAATACCTTTACTGGCTCAATAAATTATTCTACAACTCCGCCAATAAATTGGAGAAGAATAAATTCTTCTGTAATTCTAAGTACTACGGATACATTTATTACTACCCCTGTTTTAACAACAAGTTTTATTGCAAGCACCACTGATAGTATTTGTTTAAAATCGGATACTGTTTTAGTTACGGTTTCCGCTTTTCCTGGACCTGATATTCAAATAACTCGTTTGATTTACCCTCAACCTGGCTTTAACTACAATGATTCGGTTCCAATTACGCTCGTATTGAAAAACATAGGATTACTGCCTACCACAAATTTTAACGTGGCGTATTCTATAAACATGAACACTTTACAAACTAACATTATAAGTCAAGTTATAAATTCTAATGATAGTTTGTTATACACTTTCACACCAGCTTGGAGACCTTTGGTTAATGGAAATTATGATGTTTGTGTTTTTGTAAACAATGTTCTTGGCGATATCAATAAAGAAAACGATACCATTTGCATTGGAGTTAACTCAGCAGTAAATGTAAAAAAACTAAATGATGCAGAATTGATTGCAAAACTTTACCCAAACCCAGCAAATTCTCAGCTTTTTGTAGAATTCAACCAAGGCATATCTAAAGGGAGAATTGAAGTGTATAATAGTATTGGCCAAAATGTACTTAATTTGCCGATAAATAATGAAAGTGAAACAGCAAGGCAAATAATTGATTTAGTAGATCTCTATGAAGGACTATATTTTCTCAAATTAAAAACAAATCTAAGTGAGCAAACTATGCGCTTTCAGATAATAAGATAACTCTCCACCCTTAAGTTATACTGAAAAAATTCATTCACAAAACAAACCCCATGTTTAATAAATATTTACTCCTCCTTTTCCTTACATTAGTTATTTATTCAACTTTTGTTTTAACCGTTAACGCCCAATATTGTAATTCTTTTGCTATGGCTACAAACGATTCAAGAATTGATAGCGTTTACATAGGCACTTATGCATTTGGAACTCCGAATAGCATTTGTGAAAGTTATACCGATAATACTGGACCTATAATTACAGTTTTGCCTGGATTACCCATAAATTTTAGACTGGTGATTGGTACATGCTTTACTTTTCATCAAAGCATGATAGGTTTACTTGTTGATTGGAATAATGATTTTGATTTTTCAGATTCAGGCGAATTAGTTACAATCTTTGGCCCTCTTAATTGGATTGGGGGCAGACCTTCATTTGATTACAATTTAAGCATTCCACTAGGAACATCCCCTGGGATAAAAAGATTGAGAATTGTTTGTATGGATAACGGTTCTGCTTCATCCCCGCAAATAACAACCGGCTGTGGAACATACCCTAAAGGAGAAACGGAAGATTATACAATTGCAGTGATTTCAACAACAGGTGCAGATGCTGCGCCTTACAGCCTTAATACCCCTGAAAATTCGGCAACCGCTGGCTCTCAAGCTGTTGTAAGTATGAACATTTTTAACTCAGCATTACCAAGTTTAACCTCAGCAACCGTTGGTTATCAAATAAATAATAACCCACCAGTAATTGAGAATTGGACTGGAACTATAATAGCAGGCACAACGGCTGTTTACAATTTTACCACTTTAGCTACCATTCCTAGCAATGGCACTTACACACTAAAGGTTTGGGCTACTAATGCAAATGGAGCTGGTAATGATTTAAACCCAACAAACGATACTTTAAGGGTTACAAGATGTATTGCTTCAAATGGTACTTTTACAGTAGGAACACCAACTTCAGATTTCCCAACCATTCAGCAAGCAATAGATTCTTTTAAATGCGGCATAGATGGGCCAGTAACCTTGTTGCTGGCACCTGGAACATATACTGGAATGTATACAATTCAGGATATACCCATGATTGGAAATGGATCATTAACTTTTAGATCAGCAACGGGAGATTCATCAGACGTAACCTTAATTCCAAACGCCTTGGATACTTTTAGACGAGTTTTTATTGTAAATAACACTTCAAATGTAAATTTCTCTAAGCTAACTTTTAGAAGAACCACCTTGCCTATTTTTAGAGGTTACCTAATTACATTCAACCCTGGCGCTCACAATGGGAAAATTTCAAATTGTGCATTTTTTGATGTTGCTACAAATCCCTCTGGAACAAGCGCAGGAATCACATTTAATATGGCAAATTCAGGTATTGTAACCGAGAATTCTTTTTTAGGATTTGCACAAAACATAGACTTTTTCGGTAATCATGATTCTACCAGAATTCAAAACGCCACTGTAAACAAAAACAAATTTACAAACTATAGATCAAGGGTATTAACTTTTTCGTTTGTAGAAAATGTCACAATTTCAGAAAACATTGTAAAAAACTATTCAGGAACTTCAGCAGTAGTTGTTTTTTCACTAACTCATCTATCTAAATGTACAGTTGAAAGAAATCAAATAACTGGATTATTACCTGGCAACGGTATGGTAAGTTTAAGTAATTTTAATGGCTCCGCAAATGAACCAAACTTAATAATTAACAATATCTACTCAGGAACCACTAGTGGCCTATTAACTGGAAACGTTAATAACCAAGGTATCGATTTGTTTAGTTCCTTTTCTGCCGATCCTTTAGATAACAACCCACAAGATTATGTAGAAATCTATCACAATACCATTAACATGGGCATGATACCTAACCAAGGAGGAGGTTCTAGAAAATCTTTTGTAGCTTTAAATGCAGGATCAAGTTCAATTCCCTCAATTTCAAAAGTTATAGTTAGGAACAATATTTTCAATGCATTTCCTACATCTGGGGGATTACTCCCAAATAGATTTCCTGCCTATTATTTCAATCATAATATAGCTCTAGATAGTTTTATTTCAAACAATAATGCATTTTGGTTTAGTAAAAATGCTTATAGCGATTTTACCAGTGTATCAAACACTTTCTACAACTTAGAATCTTGGATAAACATTTCAGGTAACGACAGCAGTTCTTATGAAATGAATCCAGCAGTTTCATCTCTAAATATTCCAATTCCAACAAATTTTGCATTAAATAATCTAGGAGTACCTACACTTTCAACTACAACTGATATTTTAGGAGCTCCAAGAAGCGCTATAGCACCAGACCCTGGCGCATTTGAATTTAATAGTTTGGGAGTTGATGTAGGTGTATTACAAATTATTTCGCCAAGTGGTACATGCTTAAATTCATTCAACAATTCAGTAACTGTATTGGTTAAAAACTTTGGAACTGTAACTCAAAACAATCTGGCTATTTCTTATTCAATTAATGGGCAATCTCCTGTTAATGGCACTATTCCTACACCATTAGCTCCTGGGAGTTCAATTACTTATACCTTTCCTACCTCTGCTTCAATTACAACCGGAGGAACCTATTTAATCAAGGCATATACTAGCTTAAGTTCAGATTTGCATCCAATAAACGATACGGCATTTAAATTAATTAATGCAGTTTCAACATACTCAAGTAGCTTTCCTTATTTTGAAGATTTTGAAAACGGGGC
>DAIRTB010000090.1:0-7684 GCA_036804105.1 Bacteroidota bacterium
ATTAAAATAAAATTTGGAAGTTTCGATAACCTAGAATACGGGAAGTGTTTTGCACTAATCGCTATTAATTCTTCTCTAATTCCCAACTAGGTCTTCTTTACAAATTTTCTAATCAACTGACCCTCTTCACTTTCTAAACGAAGCATGTAGATGCCATCTGCAAGGTTTTCTATGTTAATGCTGCGCTGAACAGGTCCGGAGGTGGAACCGATGTTAATGATCTGAACCACTTTTCCGTTCATTTCTAAAATAGATATTCTGTAAGATTGAACACCATTCGTTTCGAAATCGAGTTGTAAGATACCATTACTTGGATTCGGGAATAAGCTAAAGAATTTTACAAGCTGCTCTTCTACAGATACTGTAGAGCTAAAGTTAACACAGCTGGTATCGTTAGCAGCATTGATATCCACAAAATTACTAAAAGCGCAGAGCGTGAAACTGCCGCCTCCTGTTGGTACATAAGGTATGCCAAAGGTATAAACTAGGCTATCTCCTGCACCAATAATTGGAACAGTTCCATTTACTAAAGAACCATTATTAACACTATAACTTGCTGAAAAAGAAGGAGCTGCTACACTTCCATTATTTTTTATTAGAACCGAAACCTGAGTACTTACATTAAGCACTGCATTTTGGGTTGGTGTAATTACACGTATAAACTCAATCTCTGGATTCGGCACATTTGATATCGTAACAGACTGTGTATCTGAAACTGACCCACAGTTAAGTGAATTGACAGTTAGCACTACGCTGTAGGTTCCTGGGCTAGAATAAGTGTGATTGGTAGTTACCCCAGTTCCTGTATTTCCATCCCCAAAATTCCAAGAAAAACTCGTTGCATTGGCACTTGCTGAGGCATTGAAAGCTACTACATTATTGGTGATAACTGATGTAAAACTTGCACTTGGAGTAGGTCTGGTAAAGATGGTTCTGGGTACTGCTGCTGTAGGACAACCTTCGGTTTCGAAAGTCATATTGTAAAAGTAATAGTAAGAATTTGCACCAAAAGTACCTGGACCAACAGAAATTACCCCTGGAACCACGTAAGGATTACTAGCACCACCGATATTAATTCGCATATTTCCAGCACTTTGTCCAGATAAGCAGCCCAACTGCCAAGACCCAATAGGAATTTCTAAATTCGGGAAAATAACCACTGGAGCTAAGCTGATTGTTTGGGTTACGAAAACTGAATCTGTGGCGATAACAGTTCCAGGTGTGGCGCCACCAGTTTGGGTTCTCAACTGAATTACTATCCAACCCGTTTGCTGAGGATAAACCAAGGCCTGAGTTAATTTGACTGGCGCAAATGCCTGAATTAAAAGCGAATTGGAATTTAAACTTCCGCCAGGTGCTGTGCCAGCAATACCAATTGAGGTGCTTGCTGCACCAACATTTGGATATACGCTAGAACCTAATCCACGTGCAGAAAAGGTGGTTGTTCCGAAAATTGGTGGGGTAATTAAGGTATCGCCCGTTGCAATTTGGTTGTTATTACCATCGAACCAAGCAATAGAATTCCCTGCTCCAGTTGCTATAAGGGTGGCATTTTGTCCTTCACAAACCGTATCATTTAAGGCGATAACGGTTGGTGGGGTTAGAGAAATAACGGTGATGATCTTGGTTTCAGAATCATTGCTTGTATCTCTATCGTTGGTAATAACGGCAGTTGCAGTTAAGTTAAGTAGTGTTGCGCCTTGCAAATTCAGGTTTCCTACAAAAAGCGTATCTGCTTGATTTTTTGCCAAAGGCAATGTAAAATTGGTGGTAAGAGTACCTGTAATACTTCCGGTGTAATTGAGTGTTACCGCAAAATTAGTAGCAGTAATTTCTCCAAGATTCCGAACAATAACTGAAACGCCCACTGCCGTATCTCCACAGGTTTCGTTGAGCGGATCTGTAATTGAAACTAAATCCAAATCCACATCCTTTAACGTGCAAAACGTTATTGGGCCTGCAATAGATGATACTGTATTCACACCGCAGCTATCACGTACATAAACATCGTAACAAGTAAATGGTAGAAGACCTGAAATAAGAAATTCGTTTTGAGTTATATTATTTACAATTGTTCCAGTGCCAGGTGTAAATCCTTCCAAACCATATTCTAAACGGTGGATTGAATTTATGCTAGACCAAGCAATTCTTGCTGCATCGTACGAAATGCTATCGGCCACAACGCCAACGGGAGGGTTGCAAGCAGCCAACTGAACTTCGTAGGCACCAATGGTTGGTAAAATTGCGTTTCTCGGCGACCCTTGAATATCGAAAGTGACAGTTGGAACTGGAGTTCCTAAGCCAACTATTGGAGAACCTGTTTGCAAAGTTAACAAGGTATCGTTGGCATATTGTGGGTCAACTGTTAAGGTATTGGCTTCTAATCCGGTAAAAGCATTAAAAGCTGCCACAGTATTATAATTCACGCCTGCCAATCTGAAAATGCCAGAATTGTTCGGGTTAACATAAAAGTAATTATTATGGCTGGCTTCAGTAGAATCGGTTGTAAAAGTTCCTGTAAAAAACACAATTGGGTGTTGAGCTGCGGTAAAATTAGCTGCCGCATTGTTCAATCTTGCCGTATTGTTTTTCATGCGAATGCGAGCATAAGCAGGAGCCAAAGCTGTTCCACCCGCAATGTGGATTAGTCCATTATCTAGTCCCAAATTCGAAACACTGGTAAAGCGAATGCTGTTGTGATAAATATCCACATAATCTCTTCCGTCGTTTGCACTGCCAGCAATCCAAATGGCTCGAGGAAAGAAGGTGCTGATTGAGTTTCCAGAAATAACGTTGTTTACAATACGTGTAGGCTGAGTTGCTGTACCATTGGCATTAGAAACGGATATGGCATAATTTCCAGTAAAACCAGTAACAAAGTTCTGAGAAATTTCAGTGGAAATGCCCCTAGTTATAGATATGCCTACAGCATTGCCATTTGGTATACCATTTACAACTTGGTTGTTGGTAATTATCGCAAATTCTTGGCTTGTAATCAATAAACCCGTAGCTCTATAACTTCTAACAAGATTGTTTGTGAAACTTAACCCTGTAATAAAGGTTGGAATGGTTGGGTCTACAACTTTCCCCACTGAATAAAGTCCGTAAAATCCACCATAAATTTCACAGGCCGTTACACTTAAGTTTGGTGTTTCAACTGCATAGATATTTCGGTTTACCGCAGTATTTGTAATGGTATCTGTATAGGTTTTTACATCTGAGATGTTTACATTTTCACAAAATGCAAGGTCTATATTTCCCTTTGCTGCCGATGTAGCGGCAAAATTCTGTAGAGAAATATTGCTTATGTTAACATTAGAGTTTCCCACAATCCGAATTAAACTTTGTGTACTACTGGTATCTAAAAGCAAAACACTGTCTGCGTTAGCAGCTAGCGACGTTATGGTAAGGCTATAATTTTGTGGATTAAAAACTTGATTTAAGGTTGCATTTCCCTGATGCGTTCCAGATTGAAGCTGGAAAGTAACTGGGCCACCAATTCCACCACAATTTAAAGCATTAAAAGCTGCAGCTAAATTGGGATAATCTGCAGCGTTGGTGCCAACCGTAAATGTGCCTGCTAAACTACCGCAGAGGTTTACTGTTAAGGTATCGTTTAATGTATTTCCATCACCTAAACCATTCGGGTTGCTTACCCAAATACGTAAAATAGAATTGGTTGCTGGTAATACCAAATTAGTAGGAAAAGTAAAGTTTGCTATTTGCCCTGTGGTTAAAGACCCTGTAAAAGGCGATGTTACAACTGGATTGTTGTTCAATTGATAAGAAACATTTGCAGAGCTAATAATGGTACTTGATAAGCTTCGAATATTTACACTTACAGGAACTGAAGTTCCTCCAGAAAATGGGGAAATAGGACTATTTAAACTTGAAATGCTTAGATCGTTCGCCACAAAAGGGGTAATATCGAAGCCAAAACCTGGATTTATATTTGCAGTTGTTCCTGTTGAAGCATTGTAATCTTCGGCTGTTAATCTAACATTGGTTACCGTGCTGTTTCTTAAGCTAAAACCGGTTACAAAACCATCCATTTGAGTTTCTAGTACAATAGATTGGGTGGGATCATAAACAAAAGGAACTTCTAAATCGAAAGCAACATAATCGTTCGCAACAATAGGTCCTTGAATAAAATAAGAACTTTTTAATGGGATAACTGTAATAAGATTCCCAATAAACTGATTACTTGAAAAAGCAGTATCTGGGGTTTGCCCCATGCGCATTTGAAAATTAGAAAAACGAGGGTTGCTGGCTTGTGCTCCTCCTGATCTAAAATAAACTCGATTAATTATTCCTGGTGTCGGATTACCCGCAGCAAAAAAACTTGGCTTAAAAATTTGCTGTACACGCTTTCTAGTAGAAGCATTAAATGGTGTAGTGTTGGTGCCAGCTGTTAAGTTGCCATTGGTTATTTGTTGTGCAACTATTTCGTTGCAACAAAATATTAGTAAAAGCAGAGTGAGAAAGTGAAGTTTTTTCATAGAGTATAATTATTGGAATACAATTTACATCTTTTAGCCTAGCATTGTTTTTCTTTTTTCAATAGGAAACTCACTTTTTGGGGTTTTCAATGGAGTGGAATGTTGGCTAAAAAGCTTCTAAATATCTCCAAACACATTTTTTCAACAATTTATTTTCAAAAAATTGAAGATTGAGCTTCTAAAGTCTTAAATTCAGTTTTTAAAAAGTTTAACAAGATCAATCCCGAAACACTCATTCAAAAGCAATTTTTACATCAGTAAAATGGCCTATCAATAATTTAGAAACAACATCATCAAAAGAAAAAGTAATTTCGAAGTATGAAAAATCTACAATGCTCCTTAATCATTTTATTGTTAGCCTTTACTTTTGGGCAAAAATCAACAGCACAAAACTGTGAAATTCCGTTTTTTAAAGAAAAAGCGGTAATTGAAATGCGTCAATTTTCATCCAAAGACAAGGAAGAAAGTAAATCTATTGTGGAAGTTTTAAAGGTTGATAAAACCAATGCCAACAACATTGAATCAACAGTAAAAGCAACTATTGTAGATTCTAAAAAAGATAAGGTTGTGAACGAAGGAGAAGTGAAATTCTCTTGTAATAATGGAGATTTCACAATCGATTTAAGTTCGCTAATACCTCCTGGTACTTTAGAAGGCTTTAAAGACATGGAAATAAAAGCCGATGCTGCTAGCTTAGTGCTTCCTAAAAATATTACGGCCGGACAATCATTGCCAGATGCTACCATGGATATTGAAATTTGGAATAATGGCACTAAGATTTCTACGGTTACCATCAATGTTACCAACAGAAAAGTGGCAACTAAAGAAAATCTTACCGTGCCTGCTGGCACTTTCGAAGTTTTTAAAATAACCTATGATACTGAACTAATTATGAACACCATGGGCATAAAAATACCCAATAGAAGTTCTACAATAGATTTCTTCAGTTTCAAAGCTGGTTCAGTACGCACAGAAACATATACCAAAGGCAAATTAAATGGCTATTCGGTGTTGTATTCGATAAAGTAAATTTGATTCAAAAAATCCCCCTCATTTTTGGCAGCGGGGGATTTTTATTCTAAACTAAATCTTAACTCTTAAACCCATGCCATATTGGATGAAAGGATTAAGATTGCCGTTTAAGTTAGGATCCCAATAATAATTTAAACCAGGCCTAAACTCACCGAAGAAATTTAGTTTACCCCAATCGTTAGCAGCTTTTCCCAATCCAAAATCTAGGCCTAGTGGTATATAGGTAGCAAAACCATACGCTAAGTTGTTTTCTCGGCGTTCCTCTGTAAAAATATTAACACTATTAAAATCTGCCAATCCACTTATACTGTAACGAGTATCTATTTGCGAGCTAAGAAAAGTACTATTTGAATAGGAAATAGTAGTAACTGAACTACTTGAAATGCCTAGATTAAAACCAATACCGCTGTGTAAAGTTAAACGAGATTTAATTTTTGAGCGAAAAATCAATGAGCAATCCAACCGAATTTGATCAGCCCAATAATTTATATTGTAGATTTCCGTATTTATCGAATCTATGTAAACTGGTGTGCTGAACAGGGCTGAAATTAAGGTATCATAAGCGAATCTACCCTCTTTAGATAACCGTAGTCCAAACTTTGTTGCATTGCAGTAGGTGAGACCTAAACGTAATAAAGTATTTTTATTATAACTTTTCTTGTTGGCATCCCTAAAACTTAGGCTTACACCCATAGATAAAACACCATCGCCATAAAAAAAGCTGCTATTATACTCACTATTACTAATGCTTCGAAAATCGCTAAAATCATTTGTAAGCAGATTAGAATTGGGTGAAATAAGTATAAAGTCTGAAACTGTTCTAACAGGATTGATTTGTGAAACGTCGCCTAAATAGATAAAAAAATCGTTACAACGCACCTTATTAACTTCCTTATCAATGCTTCCCTGCTTTTTTTCGAACCCATTTGTGGTTGAGGGTATAACATTTTGAGCCGGGGCTTCTTCCAAATTAAAGATGATTGCCAGAAGTAGGATAGGAAATAGATTTTTCATATAGTTCCTCTTGTGAATTTGCATAAATCAGCGTTATGTTGAAATTAACTAACAATTTTTACAGCGAAGTTTAGAATACGAAATTACAAGTATTTATCGATATACATTCAAAGGAGTTATTCACAAATGTGAGCATAAAAATTGAAGTGAAAATCAACTTCATCTAAACTATTTGAATACAATTTTATGTAACGCATCTTCTGAATCTTATTTGCTAGAAAATCAGGCGAAATACTCCTTTGCGCAGGTTTTTTTTTCAAACTTATACCAAACAAAAAGCCTCCGCAAATAAGAATTGCGGAGGCTTTTTTTGGGCTTTAACTTAAATATTATAAACTTACTCTTAATCCTAAACCACTTTGCATGGTAGAATTTACTTTGGTGCCAATTTCTGGAATATTGTAGAAATTCAGCCCAGGTCTCAATTCAGTAAATAAATGCATTTTCCCCCACAAGTTGTTCTTTTTACCAAGCCTAAAATCTAACCCTAAAGGAATATATGTGGCGAAAGCAAAACTCGATTTATTCCTGAATTCTTCGGTTTCATATTTTACGTTATCATTATTGTAATTGGTGGAGATATTAATTTGCTGAGATGCATTATTGTTTGAGCTAATGTATTGCGATTCTACATAGTTAATGGCGGTCTTAGAATTAATAGATGCTCCGAGATTTAGTCCAACACCAGTAAAAACAGACCATCTTGAACTGCTTTTAGTTTGAAAAATAAGTGAGGCATCTAATCGAACTTGTTCGGTATTGTAGCTTACAAAATAACTTTCTCTATAAACTGAATCAAGGTAAATTGGTGCATTCCCTTTTGAGGAGGTTAAAGTATCGTAGGGAAATTTTTGTTGTTTGGATAGAAAATTACTAAACTGCTCTCCATTAGAATAAACAACGCCCAAGCGTAAAAGTGGACTTCTATTGTATCCTTTTTTTGTATCGTCTCTAAAACTAATGCCTAAATTCATGGTGAGGTGGCTGTTATTCTGAAAAAAAACACCATAAATACTGCTGTAAATCCCGCCGCCGCTAACTGTAAATCCCTCTAAATCTCTGTTTAATAATATTGAATTTGGGGCCAACTTATTAAAATCTGATAATTCGTAAAAGAAATTGTTGTTAAAATTAGAGCC
>DAIRTB010000091.1:0-7681 GCA_036804105.1 Bacteroidota bacterium
ACATCTGAAAACCTCTAAAACCGAAGTTAGCATAATGCTGATTTCGGTTTTTTTTGATTTTACAAATAAATTAAACTCGTTTAAGCTTTTTCTACTGGATAATAGTAAGATTAGAAGCGAAGTTCGAGAAGATTACCATTGATTTAATTGAAAAAAATCCTCCTTGCTTGAGTTTACTTTTTCGATTCAGCATCATTAAAGATTGTTGAAAACCCAAAAAAAGAATGAAAGTCAACTTAAAAGATTTAGCCAAGGTAAAGGAATTACCTAAACGTAAAACAATAAGATTAAAAGACTACGATTACGCATTAAAAGGCTTGTATTTCATCACCATCTGTTGTGATAATCATAGTTGTTTATTTGGGCATATCGAAAACGGGGAAATGATTTTAAACGCATTTGGTCAAATTGCATATAACGAATGGTTAAAAACCTCAGAATTAAGACCAAATGTAGAATTAGGTGAATTTGTGATTATGCCAAATCATATTCATGGAATAATTCGGTTTTTGGGGAGAGGGGATAATTGGGTTATTGAAAACACAGAAAAAAATATTACAAAATCGCAATCGGTGGAAAAGGGTCTGATGGGTGGTGCGGAAACAGGCGTATGCGGTGGAACAGGTTCGGGCGTATGCAATACGCCCCTACGGAGTCCTGCTAACAATATTGGGTCGATTGTTCGGGGATACAAATCGGCGGTTACAAAACAACTGAATTTGATGAATATTGGTTGTACCGTTTGGCAACGAAATTATTGGGATAATATCATCAGAAATGAAAAAGCATACAAAAACATTTCAGAATATATCATCAACAACCCCGCAAAATGGTCCGAAGATCGGTTTCACCGGTAGGGGCGTATTGCATACGCCCGCATTTTGTATTAAAGAATGCGGGATTATATGGCCAAAAACGGGTGTATTTGTGGCCAAAAACTGGCGTATACAATACGTCCCAACAAGTACATAACCAAAAAACCCGCCAATCAGCAGGTTTTCTCGTAATTCCTAATTCGTAATTCCTAATTGATTACTTGTCTATCGAAATCAACTCTACTTCGAAAATTAAAGCGCTGAATGGAGCAATTTGTCCGCCTGCACCTCTTTCGCCATAAGCAAGATCGTATGGTAAAAATAATCTCCATTTAGAACCAACTGGCATTAGCTGTAATGCTTCTGTCCATCCCTTAATTACACCATCTAATGGGAAAGATGCTGGCTGACCTCTATCAACTGAACTATCGAAAACAGTTCCATTGATTAATGTACCATGGTAATGTGTAGTAACTTTATCTGTTGGGCCTGGTTTAGGGCCAGTTCCCATGGTAATAACTTCATACTGTAAGCCGCTGGCGGTAGTAGTTACACCTGGTTTTTTTGCGTTTTCAGCTAAGAATTTTTCGCCATCACCTTTAAGAGATTCTGCTTTTTTTGCTTGTACCTGTTGGAAATAATTGTTAATAAACTGCTCAGCGGTTTGAGCATCCATTTCAGTTGGTTGGCCTTTCAGCACCTGATCAATTGCTTTACCAACAAGAGCTCCGTCTAAATTCTCGAAACCTTGGCTTTTTAAGTTATTGGCAATGCTTATGCCAATGCTGTAGCTTACGCTATCCATCTCTGTGTTCAACATTTTTGCTGGAGTTGTGCTTGCCGGAGCGTTCTTTTTATTTTTCTTTTGTGCATAAACTGATGTAATTACCGGCATAATCAACAAACAGGTTAATAAAATCTTTTTCATGTATTAGTATTTTCGGCGGCTAAGATACGGTTTAATGTCTCAATTGCAACGCTGGAATTTGGAATGTTTTTTACTTCTAGACTTAAAATTGCACCTTTTTGTACCATTCCAGCTCGCATAGAATTTGTTTGTACAAACTGCAAAACTTTCCCAAAAGTTTCAGATTGATAATATCGCTCCTGACTAGGAGGTGGAAAATAAGCCCGCATTCTGTTATTTTTCAAAATAACTTTTTCCATTCCCAATTCCTTAGCAGCCCAACGTAATCTAATTACATCCATCAAAGCCAAAGCCTCTTCTGGAACAGGCCCGAAACGGTCTATTAATTTCTGCTCCCAGTTTTTCAATTGCGTTTCGTTTTCGGTTGCGTCTAAATCCATATACTGGGTTAAACGCTCAGAGGTACTTCTAATGTAATAATCTGGAATAAGCGCCTGGAAATCGGTATCAATCTGGCAATCAGACACAAATGGACTTGGAGGCTGATGTTCGAAAATATCTTTGTAATCGTTTTCTTTCAATTCCGTTATCGCTTCGTTCAAGATTTTTTGGTACATATCGAAACCGATATCGGAAATGAAACCACTCTGCTCTGCGCCCAACATATTTCCTGCACCTCGAATGTCTAAATCTTTCATGGCGATGCTAAATCCGCTGCCTAAATCGGAATATTCTTCTAGAGCTTGGAGACGTTTTCTCGCATCGGAAGTTAAAGTTGCTAAAGGCGGAGTTAACAAATAGCAAAATGCCTTTTTGTTGCTTCGGCCCACCCTACCCCGCATCTGATGTAAATCGCTCAAGCCAAAAGCATTCGCCGTGTTAATAATGATGGTATTCGCATTCGGAATATCTAATCCAGATTCAATAATATTAGTTGCAACCAAAACATCGTGCTGACCATCTATAAATTCAAGCAAAACATCTTCCAATTCATCTCCTGGCATTTGGCCATGACCGATGCAAATTTTTACATCCGGACAAAGTCGCTTGATTGTGCCCGCAACTTCCTTGATGTTCATAACCCGGTTGTGCACGAAAAACACTTGTCCGCCACGATCCACCTCGTACATAATAGCATCTCTAATGCGGTCTTCGCTCCAAACCAATAACTCCGTTTGTACAGGTTGTCTATTTGGAGGCGGCGTATTTATTACCGACAAATCTCTTGCGCCCATTAAACTGAACTGCAAAGTTCTCGGAATTGGTGTTGCCGTAAGGGTTAGAGTATCTACATTAACCCGCATTTGGCGCAACTTTTCTTTCACACCCACACCAAATTTTTGTTCTTCATCTATGATGAGGAGACCCAGATCTCGAAACTTCACATTTTTGGCCGCAATTCCGTGCGTGCCGATTAAGATATCTACTTTTCCATCAGCCAAATCTTTGTAAACTTCTGTTTTCTTGGCAGAACTTCTGAAACGGTTGATGTAATCTACTCGGCACGGAAAATTTTTCAACCGCTCTGAAAAAGTGCGGTAATGTTGAAGCGCCAAAATGGTGGTTGGCACCATCACGGCAACCTGTTTTCCATCGGTTACTGCTTTAAAAGCAGCTCTAATGGCAATTTCCGTTTTTCCGAAACCAACATCACCACAAACCAAACGATCCATTGGGAAATCTCGCTCCATATCTGCTTTTGTGGCAATGGTAGCTTTTTCCTGATCGGGCGTGTCTTCGTACATAAAAGACATTTCCAGCTCGGTCTGCAAATAGCTATCGGGTGTAAAGGCGAAACCTTTTTGTGCCTTCCGCTTGGCGTAAAGTGCAATTAGTTCTTTGGCGATGTCTTTTACCTTGCTCTTTGTTTTCGATTTCAGCTTATTCCAAACATCACTTCCTAGCTTGTGGATTTTCGGTGGACCGCCTTCTTTGCCAGCATATTTGGCAATTTTATGAAGCGAATTCACCCCAACATAAAGCAAATCGTTGCCTGCGTAAATTAAACGCACTGCTTCTTGAATTCTGCCATTCACTTCTAAGCGTTCAAGCCCATCGAAAACGCCAATTCCATGATCGATGTGCGTAACATAATCGCCCTTCTGAAGATCTTTAATTTCTTTAAGCGTGAGTGCGGCACTTTTTACCTTGTAATCTTTCAGTTTGAATTTGTGGTAACGCTCAAAAATCTGATGATCGGTATAAAAAGCCAGCTTCAACTCCTCAGAAACGAAGCCAGCATGTAAGGCAAAATAAAATGGATAAAACGAAATCTTTGCCTGCAAATCTTCGAAAATGCTAAACAAGCGCTCTATTTGTTTGGGAGAATCTGAGAAGATGGCGGTCTTTATTCCTGCCGATTCATTCCGCTGAATCTCCTCCATCAACATTTTAAAATTCTTTCTAAAAGCCAGCTGATTGCTCGTTCTGAAATCAATTTCTATAGAATGCGTAAACACTTTTTCCAAACCAAAAGCAAGAACTTGTTTATCGAGCAATTGTCTAGTAAAAGATTCTTCCTGCTCGAAAATTACATCTGGCGGGCTTTGAACAGTAATTTGTCCTTCTTTTCGGGGGATGTTTTCCCATGCGTCAACCGCCTTTTGGTACTTATCGGCGATAACGCTTTTGGTTAACCCAATTTCCCTACACCAAACCGAAACCGATGGCCCCATGAATTCCAAGAAAGATTCTCTACTTTCCAACAACATGCTGCCTTGTACATTCGGCAATAAAGTAAGATTGTCTATTTTCTTTACCGATAGTTGAGATTCTACATCGAAAGTACGGATGGTTTCAATATCATCACCAAAAAATTCAATGCGGTATGGATAATCATTGGCGTAAGAAAATATATCGATAATACCTCCTCTAATACTGAATTGACCAGGTTTGTAAACAAAATCTACCCGTTCGAATTGGTACTCCATCAAGGTATCGAGCATAAAATCTATGCTCAAACTTGCACCAACTTTTATCTCAACCGCATTGCGGATTAACGTTTTCTTATTCACCACCTTTTCTGCCAATGCCGCAGGATAAGTAACCACCAATTCCGCTCCACGCTTAGATTTGGTTAAGGAATTGAGCACCTCGGCACGTAATAGAACATTGGCATTATCGGTATCGTCTTGCTGGTAGGGCTGCCTGCTGCTTTCTGGGAAAAACAGGATTTCCTTATTCGTAACAAGGTTTTGTAAATCGTTATAGAAATAGGCCGCCTGCTCTTTATCATCTAATATAAATAAATGCAAGCCTTGCAACTCCTGAAAAACCACACTCGAAACCCAAGCAGCTGATGATCCTACTAATACATTTAAAGTTAGGGGTGTTCTATTATTTGTTCGCAACGCTTCCAAAAGCATTTTCATGGATTTGGTTTGTGCAAAAAGCATTTTCAGTTGATCTATACCCGTTTTGGGATCTTGTTTTTCCCGCAGCACAGATACTGAAAACGAAGCTGTTTCATTACTCTTCGAGGAGTCTGTTGATATTATTGGTGAATTCACGTATGTATTCCTGGTAATAATTTCCCGTTCCCTGACCACTAAAGCCGGTGTGGACTTGTTTTACTTTTCCATCCTTTCCAATAATAATGGTGGTTGGGAAAGCGGCTACTTTTTCTAATTCTGGTAGTACAGCTGCCGTTACTTCTGAGCTTGGTTTTCCTGCAAAAACCATCGGGTAAGTGGCGTTAAATCGCTTTTTAAGTTGATTAATATTGTCGTAAGCTTTCTCTGGCATGGCAGTTCTTTCGAAAGAAAGACCCAAAACTTCAACTCCATTTGCTGCATATTGTTTGTAGAAAGGTGCTAAAAAAGCGGTTTCGTCTAAGCAGTTGGGGCACCAAGAACCTAGAATCTGAACGATAACCACCTTATTTTTAAAGACTTCGTTTTGAAGACTCACGGTATCGCCATTTTCTGCAAGCAATTTGAAATTCAGGGTAGAAAAACCTGGTTTTAATCCAGAAAGCGTATTGGCATCAGGCAGCGTATAATTATTATTTCTTACCGATTTAAATTTTCTAGGTTCTGCTGCACCGCTGTAAAGTAATCCCGAAAGGCTGTCGCCGTAAATTTTGGCTTTTACCAGATAAGCAGATGAGCCATCGAAACCAGAGAGCAACATGGAATCTTCGGTGGCAATGCCGGTTAGATAGCGGTAATCGCCAGTTGGAGAAAGAAAAGTGCCCGAAACCTCGTTGGTATTTTGCTCGAAAATGCCGAGGGCAATACTGGTATCTCCATTTGGTTTTGTAAACACAGTTTGGAATTTACCAGAGAAATCTGAAAGCTTGCCAGAGTTTTTGCTCACAAACTTGTATTTTCCACCAAGAACAGCATTGAAAGGCAGATAGGAATCTGAATCGTTGGCCGTTCTAATTAGGTTACCTTTTAAAGTATCGCCGCCAATGCCAACAATTTGAGCAATCAAAATCGACTCGTAAATGGGGAACTTAATCATGATTGTATCGCCAATTATTTCAACCTGATTGCTTTCAATTTGCTGATCGCCATCGTACAAGAAAAAAGAAAAAGTGCTATCGGTTGTGCGTTTTAAATCAAACAAAAATGGAATTTCGCCGCCTTTGCTGGTTAAAGCCCCTCTCCATTCGCCGGTTTTTAATCGGTATTTTCCTTCAATATCAATGCCCCATTTGCAGCTTTGAATTAAAGTTGCAGATATAATCAACGAGAAAAAAAGAAGAGAAAAGTAGAATTTATGCTTTTTCATACCTGTTTTGAAACATATTTGCACAAAAGTACAGCAAAAACATGGCATCGGTTGGAAACATAAAAATTTCAGATTACAGCTATCATCTTCCTGAAGAAAAAATTGCGAAGCATCCAATTAGTCCAAGAGATGCCTCGAATTTATTGGTTTTTAAGGATGGGAAAATTGAACACCAAAAATTTTTCAATCTAGCCGATCAACTGCCTGCAAACAGCACACTGGTTTTCAACAATACCAAAGTAGTGAAAGCACGTTTGTTTTTCCAAAAAGCTACTGGCGCAATAATCGAGTTGTTTATCCTGGAACCGATTTTCCCATCTACAGAAATGACCATTGCCATGGGTGCAAAAAACGCTGCAACATGGCGCTGCATGGTAGGAAATCTGAAACGTTGGAAAGGAGAAGTTTTAGAGATAGAATTGAAACATTTGGATAATTCTTTCATTTTCAACGCAAAAGAAATAAGCAGAGAAAACGGAGAAAGCCTAGTAGAATTCAGTTGGGAAGGAAATAAAACCTTTTCAGAAATTTTAGAACTAATTGGTAATCTGCCACTTCCACCCTATTTAAACCGAGAAGTTACGGATGATGATGCCCAAAATTATCAAACCATTTATGCCAAAGCCGATGGTGCCGTAGCAGCTCCAACAGCGGGCTTGCATTTTACGGATGATGTTTTCAATAAACTTCGAGCAAAGGAAATTCAATTTATTGAGACTACACTTCATGTAGGTGCAGCCACTTTCAAACCCGTAAAATCTGAAACTATGCAAGACCACGAAATGCATTATGAGCAAATGGTTTTAGATATTGAAAGTATTTCATCCTTATTAGAAAGAAAATCGAAAGGGCCAATTGTTGCAGTTGGCACTACCTCTGCTCGATTGCTAGAATCTTTGTATTGGCTGGGTAAAGACATACTCCATAAAAATTACGAAATTGCTCCAATAGATTTAAAGGTTACACAATGGATGCCCTATAAAAATTCTGAAGCCAATTGTTCACTATCTGAAGCCTTGGATGCGATTTTAGCATATTCAAGAAGGCATAGCATACATCAAATAATTGCAAAAACCGGATTACTGATTGCGCCGGGGTATGAATATAAAGTTGTTGATGGCTTGGTTACAAATTTTCATCAACCAAACAGCACCTTATTGCTTTTGGTGGCAGCATTAGTGGGAGAAAATTGGAAGAAAAATTGACATCTGAATAATTAGAAGATTTTTCATTTATATGGGGATAAATATGTGCTTCACCT
>DAIRTB010000092.1:0-7623 GCA_036804105.1 Bacteroidota bacterium
AAAATTTCACAAGAAATTGCCAATGATCAAACGGATAAATTAAGAACTTATGCTGCAAACATGAGTGAGCTGCATCAATTAGAATTTCTTTTCGCTATTGCAAATGGAGAACCACAAGAAGCCATTTTCGAATTCACTCAAAAAATAAATGTAGATTTAATTGTAATGGCTACAAAAGGTAATTCTAGCCTATTAAGAGGGATTTTTAAATCGAATGCAGTAAAAGTTAAGGAAGCATTAAACATTCCGATTTTGGTAATTCCACATAATTATCAGTTTAAACCAGTTCATAAAATGGCGTATGCAACAGATTTTATCCATATGGAGGAAGAAATTGGTGAAGTTGCAGATCTAGCATGTGTTTTGGGTGCAAGTTTAGAAGTGGTACACATTTTCAATGGCAAATCTGCCTTAGCAGATAAAGCCCAGCCTGATGTGCTAAATGAAATTAAGAAGAATACTACTTACCAGAATGTGTATTATCACCAAATTGAAGCGCCAACGGTTGAGTCTGGAATAAAAACATTTGTGAAAGACAACGATATAGATGTTTTGGCCATGTTTAACCACAGTAGAAATTCTTTCTGGGAGAAATTTAACCCGAGCTTAACAGATGAGTTTGCATTAGTAATCCAAAGTCCGCTTTTGCTTTTCAAAAATTAAGAGGTCTTAGTATATTAGCCTTACTTTTGTGAAAACTAAAGCTTAAAATGACAAGATTATCAGCCTTTTTGACGCTATTCTTAGGGATTATATTTAACCTGAGTGGGCAGAATTTAAAGCTCAAGCAAATACAATTTTATCAGAACGATTACGCTTTCCTTACGTTTTCGGGAAAAGTTGAACTTGTAAACAAGTCCTGCTTTGTACCCTTGTTAGAAGATGCTTTACAAGAAACCATTCTTATTTCAGCTGGGGCATCTAATCCACTAGCTGAGAAACTATTCTTAAATCAAGCAGAAACTAGAACTGAAAATCTAAGCAGCTTATCAGATTTGCTAATTACAAACATTGGTAACCAAGTTAAAATTGAGGCTAGAGAAGGCAATACAAGTATAAATTACGAAGGTGAAATTTTACCAGTTCAAGAAGGTTCTGAGATTGTGCTGCTAAAAACGGCTTTTGGCACAGAGATTATTCCCCTAAGGCAAATAGAACATGTTGCTTTAGATTCTCTTGGCAAGCAGCAAAAAGAGGTTGCATTTAGTAGGAAGAGCTTGCAATTAATCTTCAGAAATCCATCTAGATACGCAGACATAACCCTGAGTTATGCAGTAAAAGGATTGAGCTGGAATTTAAGATACCTTATTCAAACTCAAGAGCAAAAGCTTAAATTGCTTTGTGAGGTTTCCCTTATAAATCCTTCTATTACAGAAGATGGGGTAGAGATTTTTTTAATCAACAGCAATTTCAATACAACCCAAAGTACTGAGCAAAACGGCGGGTTTTATAGATTAGGTTCTCAGAATCTTCAAAAAGGTGCTAACCCAATTAGAACCTTATTTGAATTGGATTATCCAATAACAAACACGTATTTGGTAGAAAAAACTGCTGACTTAGGCAATAAAAAGCCCTTGGTTGGTCAGGTTTTTGGGAGCGATTTATTAATTAAGCAAGCAATTGAATTTTTTAATAGCACAGATTATAACTGGATAGCTGGGCCGTTAGTACTTCAAAATAGCGGCAATGGATTGATTCAGCATTTGTTCATGCCAGAGAAACCCAAAAAGCAGGTTTTAAGAATAGAGCTAGACGAAAAACAATTTGTTTTAAACGACAGCTTAGAAGTAATTTCATTTAAACCAAAAGCAGAGAAAGTTGATGGTGAGTTTTACGACCTTTTTACACTTAGGTCTAAAACAAATGTAACGAATATTGGCATTGTGAAAGCAAACCTAAGGCTTAAAAAGGCGCTACTTCCAACTCAGTTTAACAATGCAGTGCTTAAAAATACCCCTTCTGAAGCCCCTAATGGAATAAGAATTGAAAGCATTGAACTCGCTCCAGGACAAAGTAAACAAGTTGAGTTTCAATATGAGATCTTGATTCCAAGCAATTTGAAATAAGATGATTTGGGAGGATAATTGAAACAACGTTTATAATAAACCTAATCCTTAAGCATTTTATAATCGACAATCAGATTTTTTATAAACAATGATATTCTATTTTTAAAAACACATAGGAAAAGCATAGAATTAAAAGTTTTTATATATATAGCTAAAACAACCTTTTTAACGCTATACATTTCTTTAATAATACCTCACACTAAGTTACTATGAGGTTAAAAGAAAAAATTTTAGTTTTTCGGCAGAAGCTACTTAGCTAACAACCAAATACTTGGATCTAACTTACTAGTACCTTTCCAAATCTCAAAGTGTAGTTCAGCATACTCATCGTCTTCATCGGCGAAAACTGTACCCAATGTTTGCAAGGCTTTTATGTCTTGACCTTTTTCTACAGATACTGTTTTAAGCTGAGAATAAACGCTTAGATATTCTCCATGACGAACAATTACAGTGTTTTGCATGCCCGGAATAGCTACTACTGCTGTAACTTTTCCATCGAAAATGGCACGAGCTGGAGCTGATTTCTCTGTTTTAAAATTGAGTCCATTGTTAGTTACTACAATGTTTTTCAATACCGGATGTGGATGAGAGCCGTACCTTTCGCTGATAAATCCTTTAGAAACTGGCCATGGGAATTTGCCCTGATTTGCCGAGAAGGAGTTGCTAAGTTTTACCGCTTCTGGAGAATCGTTTAGAGAGGCAATGCCTTTTTTCTCTGGCTTGGTCTCCCCTTTAGCTTTCGCCTCTTCACGAGCGGCTTTTTCAGCGGCTGCAATTTCACGTTTAATAATATCACGAATAGCATTGTCTAATTTCTTAGCAGCGGCTTGTTTTGCCCTTAACTTCTTTTGAAGCTCTTTCTCGTTTTTCTGAAGCTCTGAAACCAGTTTGTTTTTACCCACTTTTTCAGAAACCAAAACTTGTTTTTCGCCTTCCTCTTCTTTTAGCAAATTAGTTTTTTGGCTGATAGTTTGATTTAGCACAACAACTTTTGTTTCAAGTTCCTGCATTTTTGAAACAATTTCGCTATGCTGCTTTACTCTGTAGGCATTATATTGGCGTATGTAGTTTAAACGATTATATGCCTGATTGAAATCTTTTGCGGAAAGCACAAAAACCAATGTACCGTAGTTTGCCCTATTTCTATAGGCAACTTGCAAAGTCTTTGCATACATTTTTTTTAATGTATCAATTTCGGCTTTTTGCTGGGCAATACTTTTGTTGGTGATTTTGATTTGACCATCTAACTGATTAATCTCAGAATTGATGGTGTTAATGAGTTTTTCTCTGGCTTTGATTTTTCTATTAAGTGCGTTCAATTCATTCAAAGAGATTGATTTACGCTTCCTGATATTGGAAATTTCCTTTTCTATATCCTTAATCTCTTGTTGTAACTGTTTGCGTTGAGATTCTAATTGAACCTTATTCTGAGCTAAACCACCCAAAACAAAGCAGGAAATCAATAAGACAAAAGCAAAAAAAAAGATTCTAGTTTGCTTTAACATATTTCGAAGGAATGGTAAAAGGATATTGTAAACCTGGAGAGAAGTCGAAATTACTGTAGCTAATTCTCAGTTTCTGAAAATCAATTCCACCAAACGCAAGAGCTAACTGAGTAGGCATATGTTGGCCTTGATGCTTATTGTAATCTAAATAATAACCCTCAACATACATATTGACGTCAGATTTTGAAGTTATACGAACTCGGTCTGGCTTGAAAAGAACAGGAAAAATGTCAATTTCGGTATTCACTCCTAAAGTATCTTTTTGTAGCTTATATCTAGATTCAGATATTTCTAACAACGGATTTAATTCTAACATTTGCTGCATCGACCCTAAAAGCATAAACTGGAGATCAGAAATTTCTAATTTGGTGCCTGTAAGCTTTTCTAAGGTGTCAATTCCTGAAGCTATGTACGTATTGTTGGTTCTATTCAAGAAGAAAATAGAATCTTTGGTTATGAAACACCTACCCAACTCAATACCAGCAAATGGTTTCAACGACAACCAAATAATGCTGTCCTTAAACATTCTTAGGGTAAAATTCGAGGTAATTCCGCCATTGGGTGCTTCAATTTGTAGGCTACCATTAACACTTAATTCATCGAAAACTACATTCGCTTTTTCAATAGAGGCATAAACTTGCGCCTTTTCTAAGTCTTTGGTTTTATCTACAACCTCTAAACGCTTAACAGATTTACATGCAACAGTTGTGCTTAGAGCTAATAAAATAAACCATGAAAATTTATTCATAAAGTACACCCTCCGTAATCTTTTTGTCTAGAAAGGTAGATTCTGTGCCAATAGATTTTGCCTTTTTCCAGTTGAAGAGCGCTTTTTCTTTATCGCCCAATTTAAATAAAATATCACCGTAATGTTCTAAAACTTCGGCACTTTCTCCACCACCAGCGGCAATAGCCAATTCAATTTGCTCTTTTGCTTCTAAATACTTCCCTTGCTGATACAAAATCCAAGCATAAGTATCTAGATAAGAAGCATTCTTTGGCTCGATCTCCAAAGATTTTTTAGACATTTCTGCCGCCTTACTCAAGTTTTCTTTTCTTAAACTTAGGTAATAGGCATAGTTGTTTAAAGCTAAACTGTTTTTTGGGTCAAGTTTTAGCACATTGTCAAATGCTTTGTCAGATTTCGCATGGTTTTTTAATTGGTGATGTGCATCTGCTAAAGTTGTTTGGAATTGTGCTTCCAAACCTTTGTTATTCACCAAATAAATGAGGCCAGTTTCTAAGATGGAAACTGCTTTTTCGTAATTCTTTGCTTGATTTAAAGCAACTCCATATATAAAATAAGGAATCGGTTGGCTAGGGAAAAGTTCTATTGCTTTTGGAGCATCAACTAAAACAGAATCATACATTTGGCTTTCTAGCTCAATTACCAAAACCTGTTCCCAAATTGCATATTTCTGGTCGTTGTCTGAAAGTTTGATAGATGTTTTAAAAGATTCTAATGCTGATTTGGGCGCAAAAGAAGCAGCGTACAAATCGCCAGCAATTGCATGCGTTTTTGGGTCGTTGGGAAAAAATTCCAAATTTTTTTCCGATAACTTCTTCATAAAACCAATGTTGGCCTCCGTTGCTCCAAGACTATACAATTGCATGATGATACGAGATCGAATATCCATGTCTAGCATAGGGTTCAAAAATGCTTTCAGCAACTCTTCGTTACTCTTGTCATTTTCGCCTCTCATGCGGTACAGATCTGAAAGAACTAGATTAATTTTCTCATTATCAGGATCTTGTGCTTCTGCATTTTTAAAAGTCTGGAAAGCCTTATCGTAATTCTTATCTTCTAAATAAACCTGACCAAGAAAAAGTTGATAATCAATATTTAATGGCTCGCTCGCAACCAAACGTTCTGCTTCTTCTGTTGCTTTTGCTTTTTTACCCATGCTGGTGTAAACCTTACGTTTCAGGTCTACAATTTCTGGGTTAATACCAACCAACTCTTCTAGCTTGTCTAAAACTACAATGGCTTCTTTATGTTGATTTGCATTTGCATGCGCACTAGCCCATTCAAAATAAGCTGCGTAATAATTTTCGTCTATTTCTGTAATGTTTTTAAAGGCGAGTGCGGCGCCTTTGTAATCTCCGGTTTTCATTAATAAATCTGCACGCAAACGCTGGTACCAAATATTTGTTGGATTAGCTTTAACTGCTCGCTCTGCAAAAGCCTTGGCAGAAACTAAATCGTTTTTGCCATTAAAAATCCTCGCCATTTCGTAGTTGGCAGAGGGCTCCATTGGATACTTTTTTAGAATCTCAAGATAATATTTTGCAGCAAGATCTACATTGCCTGTTAGCTTTTCTTTTTGTGCAGTAAAAAATAGGAAATCAATCTCCGCCACATCTTTTTCAGTAACAGCTTCAACAGCCTCTTTTTTGCCTTTTTTCTTCTTTTGAGCAAAACTTTTTTCAGGCGCAGCAAAACTTAGGGCTATTGCCAAGATGTTTGCAAATAATACTACTTTTGTTCTAATCATACCTTATTGTTGGGTAGAAAAATCACCCAGACTTAAATCTCGTGGCTTTTCTTCAATTATAACGCTATTGCCAATTAGCGAATTGCTTAACACAGAAAAACTAATTTGAGTTTGTTCTTGTACAATCGAATTGCTAATTACGCTTTGCACAACTTTCGTTCCAGCACCAATTGAAGCATGTGGCCCAATTACAGAATCTTTAATGTGAGCACCTTTTCCAACGAAAGAAGGCGCAATAATTACGCTATTAATAATTACAGCATCAGCAGAAACTAAGTCGGTTTTATCTCTATCAAACTCCAAAACACGTTGATTGGTATAAACCGTTGCATTTTTGTTGCCACAATCTAACCATTCTGTAACTGTGCCTGGATGAAAACGCAGACCCTTGTTTTTCATATTTTCCAAGGCATTGGTAATCTGATATTCGCCCTTGTCTTTAATATCGTTGTCTAGTAAATACTGCAATTCTGTTTTCAGGTTATCGCCATCTTTAAAGTAATAGATACCGATAATGGCCAAATCTGAAATAAACTCTTGTGGCTTTTCGTGGAATTCGGTAATAACCCCTTCCTCGTTAATTTTCACAACGCCAAACGGTTTTGGGTCATCAACCTTGTTAACCCAGATAATGGCTTCTTGAGTGGTATCTAATTGGAAATCAGCTTTAAACAAAGTATCTGCAAAGGCAACTACTACTTTCCCAGTTAACGATGCTTCTGCGCAAAGTACTGCATGTGCTGTACCAAGAGCTTCTACCTGATAATAAATACTACCTTTTGCACCCAAAGATTCTGCTACATTCACCAAGTTTTCTTCTGCTTTTTTTCCAAATGCAGGAGATATTATGAAAGCAATTTCGTCAACCTTTTCGCCACAAACTTTTACAATGTCTTCTACTAAACGTTGTACAATTGGTGTCCCTGCAACCGGAATAAGTGGTTTTGGAACAGTTAGGGTATGAGGTCTCATGCGTTTGCCCATACCGGCCATTGGAACTATAATTTTCATATTTTTTCTATTTAGGATTTCAATTTATTTAACTCCAGTGTGGCCATAACCGCCCGCACCTCTTTCTGTTGTTGATAAGGTTTCGCTTTCTAACCAACTTATCTGCTCATGTTTCGAGACAACCATTTGAGCAATGCGCTCGCCATCGGTAATTTCGAAATCTATGTTGGAATGGTTGATGAGCAATACCATGATTTCGCCTCGGTAATCTGCATCTATGGTTCCTGGACTGTTTAAAACGGTTAGTCCATGCTTGAGGGCTAAACCACTTCTAGGTCTTATTTGTGCTTCATATCCAATAGGCAACTCAATAAATAATCCCGTTGGAATTAATTTTCTCTCGCAAGGCGCTAAAATTAAGGATGAATTTAAATTTGCCCTGAGGTCTAAACCAGCTGCATGTTCAGTTGCGTATGCTGGCAATGGGTGCTTAGATTGATTAATTACCTTGAGTTGCATGAATATTTTTTCAAATAACCCCCAAAGTTAAAAAATTAAGCCAAAGGAACGAAAATTAAAGCTTAGAGATGTCGTAGGAATTCTAAA
>DAIRTB010000093.1:0-7615 GCA_036804105.1 Bacteroidota bacterium
AATTATGCAGACAGCGCATTAACTTTGCCTAATAGTACTACTCGTTTGGGCTTACCTAACTTTATGGAATCTCCATTAAGTTTACCAATTGAGGCAGATTTTAGAAACGAAAGTGTCTGTATCGGCACCCCAATGCAGTTTAACGATTCTTCAAGATCTTTTCCTTCTACATGGAGCTGGAATTTTGGGGATCCAACCTCCGGAGCAAATAATGTTTCTACACTTCAAAACCCAACGCACGATTTCACTTCAGCCGGAACTTATCAAGTTACCTTAATAGTAACCGATGGGTGTGGTGGCTCAGACACCATAACAAAACCTATTACTATTGGTACCAATTTACCAGTAGATTTAGGGATAGATTCATTGTCGGGTTGTATTGGAGACACATTTACGCTTGTTTCGAATCTAACTAGCGGTACATTTACTTGGTCTGAAAGCACAACCACTCCACCAGTATTTGCTCCAAATGGGAATAATACCCAAACACAGACAGTAATAGCTTCGGGATGGTATAAATTAACAGTTAACATTCCGGGTTGTAGCGGTGCTGATAGTGTTTTTGCAAATATAAACACTAATCTACCAGTGGTAAATTTAGGTCCAGATACCACAATCTGCTCTGGCAATTCCATAACTTTAGATGCTGGAAATCCGGGAGCGAGTTACCTGTGGACAACAGGCGATGTTACCCAAACCATTTCGGTAACCACCGCAGACACCATAAGTGTTATAGTAGACGACCAAGGATGCACAGCCACGGATACAGTAATTATCAACGTAGATATTATTGCAGATGCTTTTATCGGAAACGACACAACAATTTGCCCAGGAGATGAGTTTATAATCGATGTTTCTAATTTGGGAACTGATTTCTTATGGTCTACTGGCGATATAACTGGTGAGCTAGAGGTTACTGAAGCAGGATTTTATTCGGTTGTTATTTTAACAGCTGCGGGTTGCGAAATAAATTCTAACGAAATTGAAGTTACAGAAGAATGTCCAGTTGCATTCTTTATGCCAAGCGCATTTTCTCCTAATAATGATGGTAAAAACGATTTCTTTGTGCCAGTTTACAATCGGGTAACGGTTTTTAACATGCAAATTTACGATCGTTTTGGTGGGTTAATTTTCGAAACCCGAAACATAAATATTGGTTGGAATGGCAGAATAAATGGCGTAATTGCACCTCAAGGAAGCTATTCTTACATTGTTTCTTATTTTGATGAAGATAAAAAATCTACAGAAAAGCTTTCTGGGAAAGTGGTGATTCTGAGATAATTCAAAGCATGTCTTCTCATCACATCGTTCGTGATAATCAGGAACCAGCACTTATAATTGCAAATGGAGAACCTTGTAGCCGAGTAGTATTAGATGATTTACTTTCTTGGGGGCCTTATGTTTTGGTGCTCGATGGCGCTATAAATAACGCAAAAACCCTGGGCATTAAAATTGATGCAGTTCTTGGAGATTTCGATTCAATTAAGAATTTAGAATCTAGCACGGAAGAACTTCAACCGCTTGAAATAATTCACAAGCCAGACCAAAATTATACCGATTTAGAAAAAGGAATCAGGTTTTTAATTGAAAGAGGTCATAAAGCTGTAAACATTGTATGGGCTACAGGAAGAAGAGCAGATCATAATTTTGCAAACCTTTCTAATATGGTAAAATTTTTCGGAGAAATTACCATTAACATTATAGACGATTATTCTAGAATTTTTCAGCTTCCCCGTTATTTCAAAAAATATTATCCTGCCAAAACTATTATCAGCTTAATGCCTGTTGGTACAGTTACAAACATTCAAACCAGCAATTTACTGTATCCTCTTAATAAAGAAGACCTTACTATTGGTGTTAGAATAGGCACAAGTAATCAAGTACTTAATGATGGTTGGGTAGAAATAAAGCACGAAAAAGGTCATTTACTGTTAATGGAGTGTTTCGATTAGATTTAATAAATTATTCTTGTAGATATTCTACTATTATCCTATCTTGCAAAACAGATTTAATTTTGTAAAGAAAATAATGGGGAAAATAAATTCTAATGAAATCACATTGATGGATAATGAACCCAAAAAATTAGCGGGGGAAAGACCTTTCTCCGATTTATTCTTTTCTGTGGTTACACACGATCTAAAAGGCCCACTAACTATTATTCAGATGGTTGCTCAAGATCTTGAGACCAACTGGCAGAAAATGGACGAACAAGAACGTTTTGGTTACATTGTTGAATTAAACAAGGGATTGGGAAAGACCACTGGTTTTATTAAAGACTTTCTAGCATGGATGCGCTTATTTGCTCATGCTAACAGTTTACCTCCTACAACCACCTTCAAAGTAGATACTTTGCTGAAACAAGTTAGCGAGTTTGCTTCTTTGGGTGCAAAACGTAAGAATTTAGAATTAAAGGTAGAGTACAACTCAAACTTAAATCTGATAAGCATATATCCCTTTGTAGAAATTGTAATGCGCAATATTGTTGAAAACGCATGTAAATTTACTAAAACAGGAAGCGTACATATTTATGCGCTTGAAAACGAAAATAGTATTTCTATCTTTTGCAGAGATACCGGTATAGGAATAGATAGTTACACACTAGGTGCAATTTTAAATGGTAAAAGCATGCTAATTGGTTCGGGCGAAAGCTTTAGACTAGGTTACAGCTTTGTATTTGAATTATTGAACCATTTAGGAGCTAAAATATTTATTGATAGCACTTTAGGCGAGGGAACCACTGTTGAGCTAAGATTCCCAAACTTATAAATTCTAATATTGATTGATAAAGCGTAATCTTTTTGGATATGGAAAGATTTCTGGCACTTCTTTTCTTAACTGCATAGCTTTTAACTCGTTCCAATAATCAGCAGAAAGCAGTTCTGGGTGATATTTCAAAAACATGGCTTTTAATTCTGGATCAGAAATTAAATAATTAGCAAAAAGTTCAGGAAAAATATCGTCGGGATGTACCGCAAACCAATTTTCTGATTGATAAATATCTTGTTGATTCTGAGGTTTTGGCACATCTCTAAAAACACAATCTGTCAAAACTTTAACTTCATCATAATCATAAAATACGATCCGATTATTTCTGGTGATTCCGAAGTTTTTCAACAACATATCTCCTGGAAAAATATTAGAAGCTGCAAGCTCTTTTATGGCATTTCCATAACCAATTATGGCATCCAATTTGCTTTTTGCCTCTGCTTTTTCTAAAAAAATATTCAGAGGGATCATCCTCCTAACGATGTAGAGATGTTTGATTAATATTTTGTCTTCTTCAATAATCAAATTATTACTTGCAAGATTTTTTAGTTCCTCCAATAGATCGGCAGAAAATCTTTTTTTGGGGAATGAAAAATAATTAAACTCATGCGTTTCAGCCATTCTACCAACACGATCTAAAGAAGTTACCATTTTGTATAATTTGCGTACTTCTTGATGGGTAACTTCTTTAGGAGGATCGAAATGGTTTTTCATCACCTTGAAAACCACATTGTAACTGGGCAAGGTAAACACAATCATAACCATACCTTTTGTTCCCGGGGCAATAACCAGCTCGTCGGTTGAAACTTGTAGGTGATGCAAAAAATTTCGGTAAAATACCGTTTTTCCGTGGCGGTGGTAACCAATAGAATTGTACAACTCTTCTTTCTTTTTCCAAGGCATTACACTTTGTAAAAAAGAAACTGCTGTTGCGGGCTGAGGCAAATCCACTAAAAAAGCACTTCGAGAAAAACTAAATAAAACACTCATGTAGTTGCCATTAGTTATCAATGCATCAATAAAAAGCTTGCCCTCTTTGTTAATTAACAGTGCAATAACAAATGGCGTATAAATTCCATTTATTAACATTCTGCCAACTATATATGCACCTCTATTTCTATAAAATACAGACGCAAGCGTTTCTATTCTTATGTTTGCTAAACCTGGAACTTTTGCCAATTTATTTGCTAATAAATTTGAAGTTAGTAAGTCTAAATCTCGTTCTCTATTACCCCATTCAAGTTGAAATGGGTAACAATCTAACAATTCGCTCAAATGTTCTTTCAAATTACCTTCAATTTGAATGGTATTCCATAGAACACTGGGTTGAATTTTTAGTCTTGGGTAAGCACCCGGCTCAAGAAAAAGGGTTTGAGAGTTTGCAAATTTTCTATCTAAAAGTTTCCTGCTTACGCTATTAAAATACGTTTCAGCAAGTTCAGAATGCGTGTGAAGTTGAATTAAATTGCTGAAAGCCAATTTTGTTTCAGCTACCTTCTCAGGATCTTTAAACCCATTGCCTTTGTACTCTAAAACCCGAATCAACGTTTCGTTAATTTTTAAATCATAGGCTTCCACCCTATCTGCAGCATCTTTTTGCAGTAGTTTCCAAGCTTGCTTATCGAAACGGTCTTTTGCTTTTTGGGTGATGCGCTTAAATGCCTGCAAATACGCATCGAAATCTTCTAAAATAATTTGTGCTGTACTCAGTGGCATAATTCATTATTTAGACTGTTTTGCTTACAAGGTAAACATACCAAAGCAAAAAACAGATGTTTAAACTTTGGCTGAAGCTTTTTCCTTTACATGCAGCAGTCTGCCTAACTCAATGGTAAGTACATGGAAAACCAGTTTGGCGTTTCCATTTCTTTCGATGTAATAACTACTTCTTTCGAAATTCTTTATTATGTCTGGCAAATTCCTTTTATGAATAAACGGAGAAAAATCTTGAATAAACTTCAGCTCAGAACCTCTTAGATTAACCATTATTTCAGAACCGTATTTGTACAAAAGACTTTCTCTGAGAATATGTAATCCATAAGCCAACAAATTCTTTTGTTTTTCTCTACCCAAAGCAGCTATTTTGTCTAGTAAGGGCAGGAGTTCTAAGCCTTTAGCATCTCTGGAGTAGGCAATTCTGGCCCATTCTTTAAATAGCGATTCGTTTAAGTCTATTTCTTCTAGCAGTAGGCGTTTGGCGGTATTGTAATTCCCATCCGATAACAGCGCAATGCTATGTGCTTCTTGCTCTGTTACTTCGTGTTTAGCTACTAGATATTCAGTTAGAGATTCGGGATCTATGGCGGGAACTTTTACAAGCTGCGTTCTAGAAAGAATGGTACCAAGTATTAGTTCTTGCTTTTCGGCAACCAAAAGAAAAATGGTATTCTGAGGCGGTTCTTCAATTATTTTAAGTAAAACATTGCCTTCGTCTTTCAGGTATTCTGGCAACCACATTATGAGCACCTTATGCTTAGCTTCGAATGGTGCGAGCATAAGCTTGGAAATTATCTCGTGGCATTCTGCCTTATTTATGTTGCCTTGTTTATTTTCTGAAGAAATGGTGGTAATCCACTCGTTGAAAGACAAAAAAGGTTGCGCAATAAAAGCCTTTCTAAACTCTGGCAAATAAGCCATAGCCGTTGTTTTTTCTTTCAGATTTGTTTTAGGCAGGAAAGGAAAACTCAGATGTAAATCTGGATGAATGAGCTTTTGATATTTCAAGCAAGCAGCACAAACGCCACAAGAATCTTCAGACGATTGATTATCGCAATTTATATACTGGGCATACGCAATTGCAAGGGCTAAAGATCCGCTGCCTTCAGGGCCAAGAAAAAGCTGGGCATGGCTAACTCTTCCTTCCCTCACAGATTGAATTAAGCGTTGCTTCAGGTCTTTATGACCGGGTATATCTCTAAACTGCACGATAAAATTTCTTCAAATTTACTTTTTTAGCAGATACTTTTAGATACCTGCCAACTCATCATCCACCAAAAAAGAAAAAAGAATTTAGTGATTAGCTCCTGGTATTACCATTATGTTTGTTTTAACATAAGAGGTTACTGCATACACTTCTTCTTCGCTTAATACAGATTCACCAAATGCTGGCATTCCATTTTTCCCTTTTCTAATTTTTAGAATAATCTCGTCTTTGCTTAATGGGGAAATACTGATGTCTTTTGCACCACTAATTTCGGCTTTACCATCGTTGCCGTGACAAACTACACAGTATGCAGTGTAAATTGATTTACCATGCGCAGTAATATCATAATTATCGGAATTTGGGTTAAACGATTCTATTTCAGCGGCCTCATTACCACTTTTGTTTAAACCAGCGTAGTAATCTGCTTTTTTCATTCTTGGGCTCTTGGTTTCTGATACGCCATAAGCATAAACCAAAAGCAAAACCGAAAGAATTGCGGGCACTTTCTTAAGCTTCTTGAAACCAATTACTGCCAGAGGAATTGCCAAAAACACTGCGCCTAATTTAACCCACATCCAATAACCTGCATTTGTGCTGCCAGAGTTGATTGCTAAATATACACCAGTAACTAAAAATAAAACGGAGACAATAATATCTAGAACCTTAAATTTCTTGGTGAAAGTTATTAAAGCATCAGTTTTGCCGATTAATAATAAGATGAGTTTAATTACATAAAGCAATAAGAATATTATTACTACGGTTGTGTGTAAATGTAGAAATCCGGTGTACATGTTTTAATTTTTATGCAAAATAAGGGCGTTCAACAAGAATTCGCTTATTTCTTTGTAAAATTTTTCATAAGATTCGATAAAGCCCATGTGACCAACACCGTCTAAAATGCATATTTGGATGGTTTTTGTGTAATGGATTGCGCTAAGTGTCTTAGTTAATGGAATTAATGCATCGTCTTTACCCAAAATTGCCAAAACCATGCAATCTGCTTGATTCAAAATTTCGCTTCTATCTGGCCTATTGCGCATTGCAAGTGTTTGTGCAACCAATGTTTCTGTTGGAATTGCAGTATACATTCCTTTCAAAACTTCTATTTCTTCTTGCAATCGTATATGATTTTTCTCTGCAAATAATTTTGGAATGAAGCCTGCTAAGAAATTTGCGCTTCCTCTTTCTTGTATTATTGCCGCAGTTTTGGTTCTGTTTTCTTTCTTTTCTTCGTCGTCAGCTAAGGGCGTGCTATGTAGCAGGCCAATGCCCAAAAATCTAGCTGGATCACTTTCTAGTAAGGCTAGCGCAATATATCCTCCCATTGAATGACCTAGGAAGAATGCTTTGTTTATTTCTTCGGCATCGGCAATTTTTAGAATTCCAGCAGCCATGCTTTCTATACTTAAATTTTCGACCAAATCTGAACCAGAAATTCCAGGTAGCGATGGTACATAAACCGTGTACTTTTCAGAAAGATCTTGAGCAAGCTGATAAAATACTTCTCCAGTTTCTCCAAACCCATGAATTAGAAAGACCGCCTCGCCATTTCCAAACTTCTGATATTGTAAATCTTCTTGTTGTTCCTGCTGCTCCATAATTTTCTAAAAATTTTTTGAAAAATTATTCTTGACCTACCTCTTTCAAATCAATGAGAAATATCAGCTTTATTTCTACTGATTTAATTTATTTTTTTCAATTAACAGTCTCGAAATCTCAGGGCATCGATCATTTAGCTAAGTCTTCTTTGCTAAAATTGGTTTTCTGAAAATGATCAATTTTTGCCATCTAAAAAGCTTAAGTTTGAATTTTTTAGAATATTGTCAGAAAAACCGACCAAAAGCCTTTGAGAATATTACATTTTAGATTAGAGTAAATTATTAACCAAAAGTATCAGTTAAAATGAAAGTCTTTGACCATTGGGCC
>DAIRTB010000094.1:0-2188 GCA_036804105.1 Bacteroidota bacterium
TCAGTTTACTTGCAGCGTAACCCACACAATTGTACCCTCAGCTAATCCAACTGGGTTAATTTTATCTTCTATTTTTACTTTAAGGGTATGATCGAATTTCTTTTCGAGCAACTCCATCCGCTCTTTGGTGATCTTGAGTCCGTGCGATTTATAAGTTTTTAATTCTCCTTGCTGATTTTCGGCTGCGGCTTTTCTTCCAACTCCATTGTCTTCAATTTTAATGCTCAGCAAGTTCGCATCCATCATTTCAACATCAATTGAGATGAGGCCTTTTCTATCAACCAAATGCATTAATCCATGCCAAATGGAGTTTTCTACGTAGGGCTGCACCATCATAGGTGGAATGTTGATTTCCTCTGGATCTATATCCCCCGAAATATTTAAAGAAAAATCGAATGCATTGCTAAACCTTTTTCGTTCCAGCTCGAGATATAGTTTAATGGTATCTATTTCTTCCTGAAGGGTAATCTGGTCAGAGCGAGAATTGTTCAAAACCCTGCGCAGAAGCCGGGAGAATTTAATTAAGTATTCAGACGCAGTTTGGTTATCGCCCTTAATAATTAGATGGTTTACACTATTAAGGCTATTAAACATAAAGTGCGGGTTCATTTGGGAGCGCAATGCGTCTAAACGGACTTCAATAATGCGCTTTTCGAAAGTGGCCTTTGTGGCAGCTTGCTTTTGTAAATGCCTTATTCTGAGTTTATAGGCAGTAAATGCACTAGCAAGTAAAAACATCGCCACAAAAATTTTGAATAGCTTTGTTTGATACCAAAATGGTTCGAAAACAAAAGTACTTTCAGTTACCAATCCATTCCAGGCGCCATTTTGCTCACTAGCTTCAACCAAAAAGGTATAATTTCCGGGTGGTATTTTGGTGTAGCGAGCGGCCGGAATTTTTTCGTTCGGTTCAAACCAATCTTTATCGTAACCAACTAATTTGTAGCGATATTTTATGCCTTCGGGGTATTTAAAATCTAGTGTGCTGAAGTAAACGCTGATAATGTTATCACCAGGAGCAAAATGCCAGATTTTTTCTGAGGAGCTTAATATGGGTTGGTTATTGTAAGAAAGCACATTGGTTATTACAGGCAGCTTACCTTTTGTATGTAGCTGAAGTACAGAATCTATAGAAAAACGCAGTAGAATGCCTGGAAGTGAATGGTTTACGTAATTATCGTTGGTGATGGAAAAGTTGTAACTTATGTTGTTGGTCCCCAATCCCGAGGCACTATTTAAAACAAAAGCGTGGTTATTTTTTGTATTGTAAACCTGAAAACCACGGTTAGTAGCAATCCAAAGGTTTTGGTACTTGTCTAGGGCGATGCCTATAATGTTGTTGCTTAGGAGACCGGTACTTTCTTCAAGATGTTGCAGAATAGCATCTTTTCTTACATCAACTTTAAAAACGCCGTTTGTAGCCGTTGAAATCCAAACCACATCTTGATTTACTGAAACAATTCTAGTTATAGCTTCTTTGGGAAGTTTTTGAGCTATAGTTGTGAATTTTTTTGTTGCCACATTGAATTTGAGTAATGCACTATCCGAACCCAAAATCAACTCCTCTTTGTTTAGCAAACAGCCAGAAAAAAATTGGTTTGTATTTAAATTTGGGTAGCCACGCTGATAAATAGCTGCGGTTTTATTTTCTTGGTTAAATGCTAACAAACCTTTCGTAGGACTAACAATAAACCCATTTCCATTATCATCAGTAAGAATGTCATATCCAGACCATTGCGAAAAGTTTACGTCGTTTATATTTTCTGGTCTTTTAAGTGAATCTCCAGAAACCTCGTACAAACCATCTCTAAATGTGAGCGCATAGATTCTACCTTTCCAATCTTTTTTTATGGCCACAAAATTATTGGGTCTTGCATAGGGGAGGGAAGGGTGTGGCTGAAGCACTTTCCAAGAAGAAGTTGGGTGATGATATTTTATAAGTCCATCGCCCTCAATAGTTCCGATATAAAGGTTTCGATCAGAAGTGTCAAAAAATGCATTGTAATGGAAGTGTAATCTCTTGTTGATGGATATTTCCTGTTCTGGAAGAGCCAAGCGTTCTGTGTACTGATTGGCTGGGTGAGAGAAAGAAATTCCATTATTATGGCAAACAAGTAACAGTTTATCTTGGGTAAGGTACAAGTTACTTACCATTTCATTAGGCGCTTCAAACAGGTTGTTGGGTGTT
>DAIRTB010000094.1:2198-7599 GCA_036804105.1 Bacteroidota bacterium
ATATTGGCTTGTAAGCGTATTGAATTCAACCAAACCGCTGTCGTGGGTGGCCACATATAGAACTTCTGGAGACTTTTTTTCTAACCTTCTAATTACATTTCTAGCTCCATTTAGTGGTAAAAATGAGCTAATAAGGTAATTGTTCCACACTTTCGATTTGAGATTATACCTTACTATACCTGCTCCCCAAGTTCCAATATAAGCAATGCTATCGTTCAGAAAAACGGTTGATCGCATAGAATTGAAAATAGAATATTCAGATTTCTGTTCGTTATTAAATTGATGTAAAGCCCAGGTTTTAGAAAAAATTTTCCATTCAATTAGCCCTCCTGCGGTGGCAATCCATAAAAGATTTGGTTCTTTTGGGTCGGAATTTATGGTGTGAATTAAACCCAGCAGGTCGAAATATTGATTACTAGAATTTATGTAATTAAAGCAAGAAGAAATCCTAAGTGTCTTGAGGTTAATTATGTCTATGAATTTAGCATGCAAGCCAACAATAAGGTAGTTGGATACAATTTTCAAATCCATAACTCTAGGGTCTGAGGTTTTAGGATTTGCCGTTTGGTTAGATGCAAAAGATATTACTATTTTTTCAGAAATTGGATCAAATAGTTCAACACCATTATCGTAATATCCCAGCCATATTTTTCCATCCTCCTGCAATGCCATTGCAGAGATATTGTGGGAACTGAGCTTAAATTGACTATTATTTTTGGTATAGAGCTTCAATCTAAAACCATCATACCTGCAAAGACCATTTTCAGTTCCAATCCAAATGTAACCTTGTTTATCTGTAATACTACAAATAACCACATCACTTGGCAGGCCATCCACCCCGTTGAGATGCCTGAATGTTTCACTAAAAATTTGCGCATTTGAAGTAAGAAATGCCAAAAAAGTTATTCCGCACAAAAGAAACGTTCTAATAAATTTTACATACATTTATTTTTACTATTTATAACCTTGGCTTTTTAGAATATTGAAATCTGAAATTCAAATTCTACGTTAAAATTGGCTTAATTTTTCTGAAAATTTTGCTTTTTAAGCCAAATTAACCCATATTTAGCTAAAATTTTAAAACATGGTTAGATATTTATTTAGATTTTACAGGTTGTTTGCGGTACTGCTGCTTCTTGGGGGAGCAGCCAAAGCACAAATGTTTATTGGTCCTGGGGTTGGAGTAGGCAATAACGGATTACCTTGGAATACAACTGCTCAAAAACGTGTTCAGTCAATGTATCCAGCAGGAAGTTTCACACCTACCCCTAACCCAGTGTTGATAAACACGATTTATTTTCAAGCAGCAAGTGCCTCCATTGGGCCAACTTGGAATAATTTATCAATCACTTTAATTCAGAGCAACGATACGGTATGGGCAAATGGAAATACCGAATTTGTTCCTGGAGGAACTGTAGTATTTTCATCACCTTCCTATACCTATCCTTCTGCTATAGCTATTGATGGTTGGTTTTCTTTTACGCTACAAACGCCTTTTGTTTATAATCCTACTCAAACCCTTTTTGTAGATGTTAAAACAGATGGATTTTCAAATGGTGTTGGAATCAGAAACATTTCTTCGCCAGCGGGAACATCTCCAAAACGATTGAGAGCACCCAATCCTACAGATTTGGTTGGTACTTCAGACCAAATTTGGAACACTTTTGCTTTTGATGGAACTCCTTTAGCAGGAACTGATGCAGCAGCCTTTTCTTTAATTAGCCCAACTGCCCCAGTAACCCTTGGTTCGCCAACGAATGTGGCCTTCAATATTGCCAACTTTGCTGCAAATATCATCACAACTGCCTCAGTAGGATATCAATTAAATAACAATCCTCCAGTTTTAGAAGCTTGGTCTGGTAACATTGCTACGACACAACAATCACCACACTTTTTTACAACTCCAGTAACAATACCAACGGGGCAAAATTCAACTTTGAAAGTTTGGGTAACAAATCCCAATGGATCACCTGATATAAATGGTAATAACGACACCTTAACAAGAACCTTTTGTCCTCCTTTAGTTGGTTCTTATACCGTTGGTGGGGCAAATCCAGACTTTGCAAGCTTAAATGATATTATTGCAGCCATGCAATGCGGTGGTGTTGCAGGCCCAACGCTGATTAATCTAGCAAACGGAACATACACAGGCAATTTCAACTTTTCAAATATTATTGGAGCTGGTTTAACTGCACCTATTACTTTACAGTCTTTAACTGGAAATAGAGATAGTGTAATCATAATCTCACCTGGTACAGGTACTTCTCTTACGGTTTCTGGAATTCCGGGTTTTACCTTGTCTAATTTAACTGTATCCCGTACAAATGTTCCAACAGCTCAAGAGCAGGCATTAAACCTAGTTGGCTCAAACAATACCAACATTTTAAACTGTGTATTTAATGCTCCTTTAGGCTCATTAACCACCTTGTCTACCAATAGAAATGTTACCATAACAAGCTCTTCATTTGTGTTTGTTAGCGGTTGTAAATTTACAGGTGGTTATTATGGTATTTACGCAAATGGTGCAAGTGCTACAGCAAGAGATCAATTTATTTCTTTTACCAATAATGAGTTTGTAAATCAACGTTTTTATGGTGCCTATTTTATTAATCAGCAATTTTTAGATTTCAGCGATAATATTATCAGAGACGTTGATTCTACTAGCACATCTGCATATCACATGTACGTTGCAACTTCTAAAGATATTACCGTATCAAATAACCAATTCACTGGTGCATTTGGCTTTTATGGTCTATTTTTAACCAACATAGATGGAAACAATTTTGAGCCCAACAGAATTTTTAACAACGTATTTGCTGGTAAATTCTTTAGTACTACAACTCCAAGGGCTATTTATATTTCTGGTTCAACTATAAACGGCCCAGATCAATTTGAAATAGTAAATAACTCTTTCAATATGGCGTATGCTGCTACCTCAGCAACTCAGAATGGTTTAATATATATTATTGGGGGTACAACTACTACTCCAATTTACAACAACAGTGTAATTGCTAATAACTCCTTTAGAATGTATGGAAACGTACCAGCTAACAGCAGGTATTACTACTTTGGCAATCAGGTTATACTAGACTCTACTTTTATTAATAACAACAACTTTGATACAAGTACTGTAAGTTCTTTCGCTTATGTAGCTTCTCCAGTTACCACTTTTGCCACTTTAACTTCTTGGCAAACAGCTACAAGAGATAATAATTCATTTTCTGGTGATCCAGGGTATGCTACAAACAGCCTATTGATACCTGTTTCAGTTCAATTAAACAACAGAGCCATTCCTATTTCTTATGTAACAACCGATATTCTTGGAAATGGAAGAAGTGCTTCAACCCCAGATATTGGTGCTTATGAATTCGCAGTGTTAGCTGGATCTCAAATAGTTTATACTCCGCTAGGAGATACAATAATGGCACCAAACAGAGCGATTTCAGCAACTATTACAGATTCAACCTCAACTGTTGTAAAAGCGTATTTGTACTACAAATTATCTACATCAGGAGTTTATGAAGTAGATTCTACTCCTGTAATTTCAGGAAGTACCTACACATTTACCTTTAACTATGCATCAATTGGTGCAATGGCAGGTACAACTTTAGATTATTATATAGTTGCTAGAAATGCCGCTGGAACTTCAGTTTCAAATCCACTTGGCGCTACAGGTACAAACGGAAATGTACCACCTCTAGGCATTAACTCATACAGCATTCTGCCTCAATTAGCTGGAAATTATAAAGTTGGCGTAAGCGATCCAACTGCAACCTATCCAACCATTACAGCAGCTTTAGCGGCTTACAACAGTGGGTTAATAACTGCTCCTGTAACCTTCCAACTAGTAGATACTTTGTACTCTGCAAACGAGACTTTACCATTGTTAATTAGAAATAATACTTCAAGTTCAGCCACTAACAATGTAAAAATTGTACCCTTTACCGGTGTAAATGCAACGATAAGAGGTAATGTATTATCAAATTCTGCAGTTGTAGTTTTTGAGAATGCTTCAAATTTTTCAATAGATGGATCAAACAATGGTACTTCAACAAGAAACCTTACCATTGAAGCCAATTCTTCAGCTACAAACGTAGGTGCAGTTTTATTTAGAAGAACAGTTGGTACAATTTCTAATTTAGCCCTTAGAAATACAAACGTAATCGGGTCTTCAAGTACAATAACTTCAACCTTTGGAATTGTAACCGCTCCAGCAAGTATTTCTACATTTTCTGCAACAGAAGGCATGAATGGCATCTTGGTAGAAAACAACCAAGTCTCTAGAGCATATCATGGTATCTACATGAGAGGTTCAACGGTAGCAGGCACAGGTGTAGGTAGAAATATTAGAATATTAAGAAATGATGTTGGTAATATCGATCCTACCATGAGCGTTAACTTCCACGGCATTGATGTAACAAACCTAGATTCGGCAATTATTGCTGAAAATGTTGTACATGATATGGTAGTTACTTCGGGAACTCAAACCATTGAGGGAATTTATGTTGGTGGTTCTGCAGGGTTTAGCCAAAACACTGTTATAAGTAGAAATAAAGTATACAACATTCAACAATTAGATACTGTTTCTACATTAGGCAGAGCGGCGTACGGAATCAACCTTTTAGGAGGCAACAGCCATAGACTTGATAATAACGTTATCTACGGAGTTAGAACAACTAATGGCTCCGTTACTAGCACCGTTTCTTATGCAGCTGGTATTAGAATGACAACTGGTACAGGGCATAAGTTTTACTATAACTCCGTTAACATGACTGGGGCTTACACTAATACGAATGCCAATACAGCAACCTCTGCTGCTTTTGCTGTAACCTCAACCGTGGTAACTGGTATTGAGTTAATAAACAATGTTTTTGCAAACTCCATGACTACCAACGCAACTGGAGATGTATTCTTTACTGCCATTTGGTTGCCAACTAGTTACCCTGCAACTGGCATTACCGTTAACCACAATGGTTATTATGTAAGTAACACTGCTCAACATTTTGTGGCCAGAGTAGGTACAGCAGCTACATCGCCAACCTACGTAACTGTAGCTAACTGGAAAGTATTCTCACAATCTGCAAACCCGAATAATGACATAGTGGCCATACCATTTGTAAATGCAAATGCTCCATTTACTTCGGCAACGGATTTAACTATACCAGTAGCTACTGCCACCCCTTTAGAAGGAAATGGTTTCGTAATACCAGCTTTGGGAATTCCAAACATAGATCATAATGGTGTAAACAGACCTGCTTTTGGTGCCACAAGCCCAGATATAGGTGCTTACGAATTCAATGGTACATCTGTTGGAGATATCTTACCTCCAGTAATTGACAGTGTTCGTTTCAGCCCAGATTCATCTCTTTGTGCTACAACACCAAGAACGGTTACGGCTTAT
>DAIRTB010000095.1:0-7570 GCA_036804105.1 Bacteroidota bacterium
TTTACTGAACTACTACCTGAGTAAATATTGGGTTTTCGAACCAAAAACAGAGTTTAATCCACGCCGTGCCATGATTATGTTTGCAACAGTATCTTTTATTGGTCTCGGAATTAATCAGTTACTGATGTTCATTTTCGTAGATGGAATTGGCTTAGGATTAATGCCATCGAAATACCTAGCAATTATTGGTGCTGTTGGTTTCAATTTTTTGGGTAAAAAAGTGGTGTTCGAAGGTTATAACAAACCCATTCGAAATACCCAGAAATTAGAAAAAGTAGAAAATGCCAAATAAAGAAATAGTGATGAATTGGATGGCCATCTACACAAACCCTAGATCTGAACTAAAAACAGCCGAAAGGTTAATTGAAAAAGGAATCGAAACCTTTTGTCCGAGTCAGGTGGTTTACCGCCAATGGAGCGACAGGAAAAAGAAGATTCGAGTTCCACTTTTCTCTTCCTATGTTTTTGTAAAATGCGATGAAAATACCCGCATCCAAGTTTTAGAAACTCCTGGTGTTGTGCGATTTGTGTATTACTTAAGAAAACCTGCAGTAATCTACGATAAAGAAATAGATATCATCAAAAAGTTGCTTTCTTTAAATATGGAGCTGGAAGTTGAAGCAATGAACTTGGAGGAAGGTAAAAAATATCGTTTAGAAAATGGCGCCTTCGATGGACAAGAAGCCATTTTATTAAAACAAAGTGGTAATAAAATTACTTTGTACATAGCAGAACTAAATTTCAAAATTACTGCAAACAGCAATAACTTAGAGCTAACAGAATTGAAAGGATAAAAAAAACACCTACCCGCAAAAGCAAGTAGGTGCCCAAAACACTAGGCTAAAATTAAAGTTGTACTGATTGTTGTAGGTTATTAATTGAAGGTTTATTTTGTTGCTGCTTTAATTCATAATCTTGAATTTGAATCAACTCCATTTCGCTAAAAATACTTTCATCGTGCTGGCTTAAATCTAAGCCAATTTCTTCACCACGTTCTGAAACTCGTAATGGCGTGATGGAATTGGTTATCTTTAATATTACCCAAGTTGCAGCAAATGAGTATATTCCAATCACCAAAATAGCTATAGTTTGAGCGAGAATTAAATCAAACTTTCCGTAAATTAAGCCAATTTCTTTAGCAAAAACTCCCGTTAACAACATGCCAACTATACCGCCAACACCGTGGCACGGGAACACATCCAAGGTATCGTCTATTTCAGATTTATTCTTCCAATGAACTACGTAATAGCTGCATAATGAACCTATTATCCCAATTATGATGCTGTGGGCTGGGTAAATAAATCCTGCAGCTGGCGTAACGGTTGCTAAGCCTACAACCGCTCCAATACAAGCGCCAACAGAAGATGGTTTTTTATTGTTGATTACATCCAACAAAATCCAACAAATCATTGCCGAAGCAGAAGCCATATTGGTGTTCAGCAATGCATTTATAGCCACATCGTTTGCTTCTAGCGATGAACCTGCATTGAAACCAAACCAGCCGAACCATAACAAGCCTGTTCCAAGTAAAATGTATGGAATGTTCGATGGCTCGTGGGTTTCTTTGTTGATATGTGTTTTTCTAGGCCCTAAAACTACGGCACCAACCAAGGCTGCAACTCCAGCCGAGAGGTGAATTACTGCTCCACCAGCAAAATCTAAAACACCCATTTTAAAAAGGAATCCGTCTGGATGCCAAACCCAGTGCGCTACAGGACAATAGATTAACATTGTGAATAAGCACATAAAAATTACATAGCTCCAAAAGCGAATGCGCTCAGCAAAAGAGCCCGTAATTAAAGCTGGAGTAATAATGGCAAATTTGAGTTGGAATGCTGCAAAAAGTACAAATGGAATAGCAGTTGCAATATTTGGATGTGAGGCTGTACCCACATTATCGAAAAAAGCGAAACTTAAGGGATTACCAATTACGCCGCCAAGACTATCGCCGAAGGTGAGACTGAAACCAACAACATACCAAATAATGCTTACCACGCCTAAAGCCACAAAACTTTGCAACATGGTTGAAATGATGTTTTTCGATTTCACCATTCCGCCATAAAAGAAAGACAATCCTGGGGTCATCAACATTACGAGTGCTGTAGCTGTAAGCATCCAAGCAATGTTTCCATGTTTTACATCGTCAATCGGTGCATCTGGGTGATGTGCGGGATAAATGCTTGAAATAATCCCCAAAAGCAATAAAACAACGAAGAAAAACCTGCCAACTGATTTAGATGAAAGCTGTTTGGTCATGGTTAATTATTTAATGGTGAGTATTTTCTGATAACATCTACCACAAATTGGTGGTGGCTTCTATGTGCATCTTCCAATGGCGTATTGCCCCAGCGATCTTTTGCATTTACGTTTGCACCTTTCGACAATAAATAATCTACAACCCTGTGGTGGCCTTCTGAAGCGGCAAGGTGTAAGGCTGTTCTGCCATCATAATCGGCAGCATTTATGTCTACACCTCTAGCGGTTAGTTGTTGAACCTCATACATATCGCCAGTGCTTGCTGCCCAACAAAGGTTAATTACACCTGTAATTAATGATTCGTTTTTCTGCAAGCGTGGGTCTTTCTTTTCGGAAACACCATTAATCAAGCTATCGTAATTGTGGAAATTAAAACGATTTACAAGTTGCTTACAAAACTCAATACCTCTCACAGTATTACCGTACTCGTCTAATCTTGGCGACCATATGGCAATGCCCATCAGGTTTGGAATTACGATAAGCAAACCCCCGCCTACTCCACTTTTTGCAGGCAAACCGATGGTGAAAGCAAATTCTCCTGAGAAATTGTACATACCGCAAGAGTACATGAGCGACAAAACATTCTTCACGGTATCTGGTCTAAGCGACTGAACGCCAGTGGTTGGACAAATTCCAGCATTCGCAAAACTTGCGGCGGTAACGGCTAGCGCTTCCGTATTCACTTCAATTGAGCAACATTGGAAATAGAACTCTAAGGTTTCAATTAGGTTGGTATTTTGAGGAAATGCCTTGTTTTCCTTCATAAAATAACCCAAAGCAAAATTCCGATCCGCTGTTTGGCGCTCCGATAAATAAACCGAATTGTTGAATTTTGCAGGAATTCCACCACTTAATTCTGTCCACTTATCCAGCACATAATCGAATCGATCTGCAATTTCTAGTTCAGGGTTTACCAACGAGCAGGTCATTATTGCACCGGCGTTTATCATCGGATTGTGCGGCAGACCTTTCTCGTTCAAAACCAATCCATTAAAGCTAATTCCGCTTGGTTCTCTACCTACATGTTGATGCACAATATCTTCTCCAAATTTCTCCAATGCAAGCGCATAATTGATGGGTTTTGACATGGATTGGATGCAAAAAAACTTCTCAAAATCGCCAAAAGAAGCTTTTTGACCGTCTATTGTGCAAATAGAAACAGCATATTGATCTGGGTTTACTCGTCCTAATTGAGGAATATAAGTAGCTACTTTGCCCTTTTCATTTGTTTTTGTTTCATCGAAAATCTGCTTTATTTCCTTCACAAATCCAGCAAAATCTGGAATAATCAAATTTCCTTGGATGGCATCTTTAATTAAAGAACCGTTGCTTTCTTTAATGATGTTTTTGAAATCTAGGAAATTCAGGAAATAAGATTGATTATCGTCCTCAGATCTCTGCAAAATGGCTGTGTTAATCTTAATTCGGGGATCGTTCTCTTTAATCCCCATATTACTTAAAACCTTCAGTAATCTAGTTAGTGGAACAATTCCTTTAGATTCTAGATCTAACGAATCGAAAAGTTTAAACAATTCGGTATCTAAATTATTGAGTTCTATTGCCGATGATTCTTCAATAAGTTCGCCTCCATTTGCTGGAGACGAACTTTTTTTCTGTTTAGGAAGGGTTGATTTCATAGGTTACCGACAGTAATTAACGTACAAAAAGCATTTCTCTGTAACGAGGTAATTTCCAATCAGCATCATCAACTAGCAATTCGATTGCGTCGGTATGCTCTCTGATAATGTCGAAACACGGCTTGATTTTTTCTGCAAATACCAAGGCAATGGTTCTTGAATCTTTCTTAGCAAGTGCTTTTTCACGTAGCTCATTCATGGTTTTTAACTGCTCACGAAGTTCGTCGATGTGATTTGTTATTATTTCCACTTCGCCTTTTACCTTGTCGGCTGCTTTATTCAAGCCCATTTCAGATAAACCTTTGTATTGATCTATTAATTTCTGTGCGTGTTTGTACGCCGCTGGGAAAATTAGCGTTTTGGTGATTTCGTTGTACAACAAACTTTCAATTTCTAGTTTTTTGATGTATTTTTCCAATTCAATTTCATGACGAGCATGTAATTCTCTTTCGTTTAAAATGTTATGCTTGGCAAATAATCCCATTGAAGACTCACTAATTAAGGCATCTAAAGCCTCTGGGGTATTTTTTAAATTGGCTAATCCACGTTTATGCGCTTCTCTCTCCCACTCTTTCGAGTAGCCATCGCCGTTGAAAATACCTTTTTCAGCTTCTTTAATATCCTTTTTGAGTACTTCAACCAAGGCATCTTCTATGCTTAATCCTTTAGAAATAAGCGTATCAACATCCACCTTAAATTTGAAAAGCTGATCTGCAACCATCGTGTTTAACACGGTCATCGATGCAGAGCAGTTCTGCGAACTACCCACCGCTCTGAACTCAAATTTATTTCCTGTGAATGGGAATGGCGATGTTCTGTTTCTATCTGTAGAATCAATTTTGGCTTCAGGAATTTTAGGAACTCCCAAATCGAAAATGTCTTTTACGTTCTTGATATCGCCCAAACCATTGGTTTTGAAATTGTTTAAAATTTCTTCCATTAAGCTGCCAGTGAATACAGAAATAATGGCTGGCGGAGCCTCGTTTGCACCCAATCTATGATCGTTTTCTGCGCTTGCAATGCTGGCACGTAATAAATCGCCATGCTCGTAAACCGCTTTAATAACATTTATGAAGAAGGTTAGGAAATACAGATTACTGCCAGGATTATCGCCAGGTGTAAGTAAGTTTTTACCTTTATCAGTGGCCATGCTCCAGTTGTTGTGCTTGCCAGATCCATTAACACCAGCAAATGGTTTTTCATGGAAAAGAATTTTCAAACCGTGCTTTGAAGCAACTCGAGACATGCTGTCCATTACCAATAAATTGTGGTCGATGGCAACATTCAGTTCTTCGAACATGGGTGCGCACTCGTACTGACCGGGTGCAACTTCGTTGTGACGAGTTAGCACTGGGATGCCTAATTTCAACGCCTCTCTTTCGAAATCTACCATGAAATTCTGAACACGTTCAGGAATTGCTCCAAAGTAATGATCTTCTAATTGTTGATTTCTAGCAGGTTTTACTCCAAAAAGTGTTCTGCCTGTTAAAACCAAATCCGGGCGAGCATGGTACATTTTTTCATCAATTAAGAAATACTCTTGCTCCCAACCTAAGGTAGTAATCACATTATTTACTTCCTTATCGAAATAATGGCAAACGGCAGTTGCGGCTTTGTTTAACAACTCGTTAGATTTCATTAAAGGCGTTTTATAATCAAGCGATTCGCCAGTGTAAGAAATGTAGATAGATGGGATATAAAGCGTTTTGCCCATTTCGGTTTCCAAAATGAAAGCCGGCGACGATGGATCCCAAACGGTGTAACCTCTGGCCTGAGCAGTGCTTCTTAAACCACCATGTGGAAAGCTAGATGCATCAGGTTCTCTTTGTACTAATTCGGCAGCGGTTAGTGATTCCATGCCTTGAACGTTGATATCTAAAGAGGGTTTGAAGAAGGCATCGTGCTTTTCTGCGGTTGTACCAGTAAGGGGTTGAAACCAGTGCGTGTAATGTGTTGCGCCGTTGTCCATTGCCCATTTTTTCAATCCTTTGGCAACGTTCTCTGCAGTGGATGAATCAATTTTGCTGTTTTGCTTAATAACCGCAACCATTCTAAGGTAAGTACTTTCGGTTAAGTACTCTTTCATTACTTGTAGAGAAAAAACATTGGTGCCAAAGATTTCAGAGATCTTTTTGGCTTTGGTGCGTATACCATTTTTTGTTTCTGATGAGCTAGAATGGCCAATACCATTCATTGCTGAATAACGTAATTCTGACATAAGTTTATGATTGTTAGAGATTTATATCACAAACCTACAACCCACACAATATTCAAAACAAGACCATTTAGGGGTATATTTAAAAATACCTAAAAGGGGTTAGAAACTGAAATTCAATCAGATTTTGAACTACTCAAAAGATTGAGTTTCATAATAAATTAATCGGAAATACCCACTTTGGGTGATAAAATTAGAAAATTTAGCTCGTTTTACCGTCCAAGTGATCGATGGTATATTTAACTAATCCAGCAGTATTGCTAATGTCTAACTTCCGCATAAGGTTCTTTCTGTGCGTTTTTATGGTCTCCACACTCAGGAAAAGTTTCTCTGCAATTTCTGGATTTTTCCAACCTTCAGATATAAGTTTCAAAATCTCAATTTCCCTTTTTGTTAAGGTGGATGATTTTGACATATCAATATTTGAATCGCTTAGGTTTTGATTAAGAATGGATGCCGTAACATCGGCAGAAAAATATTTGCCACCTTGATAAACTTTTTCAATGGCCTCAATTATTTCGTCTTTTCCAGCACTTTTCAACAAATATCCATGCACTCCAACGGAATGCATCCTTTCGATATAAATTTTTTCACTATGCATGCTCAATATCAGGATTTTTGTGTCTTTGTATTTTGAAGCTACAATTTTAGCGGTTTCATAACCATCTAGCAAAGGCATCTGAATATCCATCAACAGTACATCTACATAATAAGAAGACATTTTTAGTAATACTTGCTCTCCATTTGAAGCTGTTGAAACTATGTCGATGTTGGGTACATCCTTAAGCATTTGTACGAGACCATCCAATAAAATCCGATGGTCGTCTGCAATGAGCAGCTTAATTTTAGGTAGGTTCATTAGTTATGGGTACTTCTATAATTATGCTAGTTCCAGAATTGTGATTACTGTCAATTCGAATTTCACCATATATTAACGCAATTCTAGAGTAAAGGTTTTTTAATCCGCTGCTATCTTTTTTCTTGTATGCCTCGGTATAATTAAAGCCTCTGCCGTTGTCTTCAATCATAAGCATAAGCTTTTCATCATGTTTCATTAATTGAACTGTAATTTCTTTAGCAGCAGCATGTTTAAGCGCATTATTCAAAATTTCTTGAAACGATCTAAAGAGTACAATTTCAATTTTTTGATCTACTTTTTTGGCCATAACATTGCTAAAAAACGAAATTTCTAGTTCTGGCTTCCCTTTGAGCTTTTTTAGCTCTTCGTCTATTGCAGAAGCTAGGCCGAATTGCTCCAAAGAAGGTGGCAATAAATTGTAGGAAATATTCCGTATTTCGTTGGTAATTTGATCAATAGTATCCTTAGAAACCATTAACAAATTCTGAGTTTCGGCTTTTTCTTTTTCTGTAATTTGCTCTTTCGCAAGCTCCAAATTTATTTTTACAAAGGTGAGTAACTGCCCAATACCGTCGTGTAAATCGGTGGCAATTCTTCGTCTTT
>DAIRTB010000096.1:0-7527 GCA_036804105.1 Bacteroidota bacterium
TTTGTGCAAGATGATAGGAGGCTTTTAATCCTCCTACTGACGTTCCAAGAATATCTGAAATCTGCTCATACGTAAGTGCATCGTAATGTCTCATATTGAAAACTAAGCGTTGTTTATCGGGTAATTCTAATATTGCTTTCTGAAGTCTGCCCTCAATAACGGCTGCATCTGGTAAAAGCGATTGATCTACTTTCTGCAACAATTCTTCTTTTATATTGTAAATGGGAATCCCCATAAATCGCTTTTTTTTGTTGAGATAACTTATGCACTCGTTGCTTGCAATGCGATAAAGCCAGGTAAATAAACCCGATTCAGATCTGAAATTTGCTAATCCTTTCCAAGCCTTAATTATGCAAATTTGCAAAACTTCGTCGCTCTCTTCATGGTCGATTAACATTTTCCTGATGTGCTGATACAATCTCGATCCATACTTTCTGATCAATAAACGCATAGCCAAGTCTTGCCCATCAACCTTGCGGTAGGCAGTAAGAATTTCTAAATCTGTTATTTCTGATGGGTTCAAAAAAATGCAGTTTTGCCAACTAAGACCTCGCTAAGTTATAAAGGTTTAATTCAAACGCACACTTTGATTTTCTTTAGATTTTACAGTAAAAAATCTTTCAACTGTAAAAATGCTTGCGTTACCCTTTTTCGTTCTGAAAACAACCTTGTAATTGCCTGGTTGAAGCATCATACTTTCCCCTTTTAGGTCTGAATTTAGATCTATTACCTTTACAACATCGTTATCTTTTACCATGAAAACACTTCCGTAACCATCTGTAAATGAGGTAAATGTAACCATTCCAGGAGCTGGAATATCTATAATCAATGTTTCATCTTCTACAATGCGTTGGTTCTTAAAGATGGATGGCGGTAACGTACCAATCTCAACATCATAAGTTCCTACTAAATATTTCTGAACTGTATTAATTTCTTGTTGAGCAACCAAATTATTCGAGCCGGGTTTTTGTACTTTCGCCCTTAAATTCTTGTAATTGTTGTAACCAGAAATTTTTATATCCAACATGCCTGTGCTTACTTTTAAGTCGATATTGGTATGGGCACCTTGTGCAATTCTAATATTCTTTTTTTCAAGCGGCGGATTGCTGTGCAGCACCAAATTGTAGGTATTGGTGGGGTCGATAAGCAGCGTATCTGGCAATCTTCTACTATTCAAAGTGTGCACATAACTGTAGCGTTCAATTCCATTGGAAACATCGAATAACGAGAAAGGGATATTCGTTTCTATTGGTTCTCCTTTAGAATTGATGAGATTGATTTGGGTTGTAGAAGTACTCAAGGCTTGGCTAACAACTGTTGTAAGGGCTTTTCTGAAAGAAGCTTCCTCAACTGCATCATAGAAAGTGCCTACACAATCGAAAGCACTTTTTACATCTACGCTAAGTCCGATTCCAATAATAAAGGGTTTTAAAAAGATGTGTTTTCTTTGAAGGGCCAAAGAGACCGCACAAGGATCACCATCGCAAGATTCAATACCATCAGTTATTAAAATCACAATATTTCGTGCGGTTGGATCTTCTGGAAAATCTGCCGCACATTTCTCCAGCGAGTAGGCAATGGGTGTTGAACCTTTCGGCCTAATAGAGTTGAGTTTATTTTTTACTTCCTGATGATTTTTTTTCGAGAATGGTACCTCCAAACGGGTATCTGTACAATCGAATTCTACCCTTGGCGATTGGTGACCGTAAACCCTCAATGCAACCTCCAAATTTGGTATTTTCTCTAAAGAATCTATGGTCTCTGAAAGGAATTTTTTAGCTACAGACATTCTATTACTCTGCTCCCATTTAGCCATCATGCTCCCCGATGCGTCTAAAAGAAACAAAATTCTTGTAGGGCCTGTTGGATTATCTTGGGCAAAAAGCTCCCTTTTACAACATACTAAAAGTATCAGAATAAAGATCCAAGTAATGCTTCTGCTTAGTATTTTCATATTATTAGCCAAAGTACGGAAAAATTAGCTTAAACCCAGTCCAGGAGCTGGAACAATATCTTGACTTGCAAACAAACCTGCTTCATATTTGAAATGGGCTGCCATAGCAATCATCCCAGCATTATCGGTACAATACTGAAAATCAGGAATAAATAATTCTAGTCGTTCTTTTTCAGCAAGTTCTTTAAGTTGCTTTCTTAATTCGGAATTTGCCGCAACACCACCAGCCACGGCAATTTGCTTTACTCCCAAAGTTTTGCTGGCTTTCTTCAGCTTTTTAATTAGGATGTTCACTAAACTATACTGTATGGAGGCACAGATATCGTTCAAATTTTCTGCAACAAAGTTTGGATTTAGCTTCGTTTCATCCCTCAAAAAATAAAGAATGGCGGTTTTAATTCCGCTGAAGCTGAAATTTAATCCTTGTATGGCAGGCTCTGGAAATTTATAAGCCAGCTTATTTCCTTGTTGAGCTAGTTTGTCAACCATTGGTCCTCCAGGGTAGGGAAGTCCCAACATTTTTGCCGATTTATCGAACGCTTCACCTACAGCATCGTCAAGTGTTTCGCCTAAAAGCTCAAATTCTAGCCGACTTTTTACCAGCACAATTTGGGTGTGACCACCAGACACAGTTAAGCAAATAAATGGAAATCTTGGCTTGGGGTTGTCGATAAAATGTGCTAAAATGTGCGCTTCCATGTGATTAACATCGATTATTGGAACATCTAAAGCCACGGCCATAGACTTGGCAAATGATACCCCAACCAGCAAAGAGCCTAGCAAACCTGGTCCCTTTGTAAAGGCAATAGCTGTTAATTCTTTTTTGCTGACGTTGGCACGTTTTAATGCCATGGTAACCACTGGAACAATCTGTTGTTGATGTGCACGAGAAGCCAATTCTGGAACGACGCCGCCATACGCAGCATGGATTTCTTGCCCTGCAACGATGTTACTTTTTAACTCACCATTTACAATTACAGCTGCAGAGGTGTCGTCGCAGGAAGATTCAATGGCAAGTATTATAGACATTCGGCACTATTTTTGATTAATATTACGTTATTTGCAAAATTAACTCAAAATATTCAAATTAGTGCTAGGTAGATTCCGTTGGACTCGATTTATAACTCGGAGCATCTTTTGGTTGCTAACCGTGCTTTTTGCCCTTGCATTACTTTTTATGATCCCGAATTTCCAAAGTTTTGTTGGCAAAAAAGCCTCTGCTTGGTTGAGTAAGGAATTAAATAGCAAGATTAGCATTGATAGAATTCAATATCGGTTTTTCGATCGATTGGTTCTTCAAGGGCTTTTGGTTGAAGGTCAAGCAGGAGATACCATCGCAATTATTCCAGAATTGCGTGCATATTTAAGCAGTTTTAGCATTAAACGGCGCAATGTACTGATATCCGTTATCAAGCTTGATCATCCTTATATCAACCTAAATAAAAACAAAGGCGATAGTGTTTTCAACTATTCTTTTATTGAAGATTATTTTACAAAACCAACAACTGAAGATAAAAGCTCTAAAAGCTTTTGGTTGGGAATTCAGAGTATCGACATTAATAAAGGCTATTTTAAATTTTCCAATAAAGCAGCCCCAGATTTGCCTGGGGTTTTCAACGAAAGAAACATAATTGTTAGAGATTTCGACCTCATGGTTTCAGATTTATTGGTTGATGGCGTTATTTCTGCTAACATCCGTAATTTTTCTGCCACAGAGCGTGGTGGTTTAAAACTGAACCATTTAAGTGGCGATTTCTTGTTGGACTCTGGACTTATCTCGCTCAGAAATTTTAATATAAAAACACCAAAAAGTGATCTAAAAGGCAATGCTTCCTTAGAATTTTCAAGCTTTAGAGATTTCGATGATTTCGATGATCTAGTGATTATGAAAGGCGCTTTCGAGCCCTCAATTCTATGTTTATCTGATTTGTCAACTTTTAGCGATGAATTGACCAAATTATCAGATCCCTTCAAATTTCAAGGAACTGTGAAAGGGCCATTATCGAGCTTAAAGGGGAAAGAAATGCTGATAGAAGTTGGCGATAAAACTACCTTCAAAGGATCGGGATCGTTAATGGGATTGCCTAAGGTTTCCACCACCATATTTGATATAGAAGCCGATCATTTGGTATTGTATTCGAACGATTTAGAGCATTTTTACACAGGATTGGTCATCCCTCGGGAGGTGAAACTTTTGGGTTATGTGCAATTTGCAGGCTCTTATTTCGGGTTACTAAACGACTTTGTAGCAAATGGAAACTTCATCACCCAAAAAGGAAATGCGCAAGTAGATTTAAACTTAAAGCTGAAAGGCGCAGATACAGAGTTCAGTGGTTTTCTTGCCACTTCTGGTTTCGATATTCAGGAAATTAGTAAGGTTAAAGAGCTGGGAATAATTGCTTTTGAAGGAACAGTTGCTGGAAAAGGGAATACTGTGGCCACTCTAAAAGCTGATTTGAACGTTACTTTTTCTCGTGTTGATGTTAACAATTACCCCATTTCAAATGGCGTTTTTAAGGGAAATATTCAGAAATCGTTTTTCGAAGGGGAGCTTCAGGTTAAAGACCCAGAAGTAGATATGATGTTTTTTGGTACAATAGATTTTGCAAGAAAGTTACCATTTTTCGATTTCCTTACTCAAATTGAAAATTTAAACTTGCAAGCGCTTGGGTTTAGCGAAGATACTTTGAAGCTTAAAACAATTGCTACCATGTGTTTTTCTGGAAGTAATGTTGATAACTTGATTGGTGAAGCCGATGTAGATCAGTTTGTAATCCAACAGAATGCGCAGATTTTACGGTTTAATGAGATAAATCTTTCCATTTCAGAAGATGAGAATCTTATGAAAAAATTCAACCTAAATTCGGATGCTGTTTTAGCTGAAGTAGAAGGATTTTTTAAGCCATCAGAAATTGTAACTGAGCTTCAAAATTTAGCTGCACATCATGTGCCATCTTTGGTTCAAGTGAAAAATTTCGTACCCAAAGCTAAATTCGATTACAAAATTGAAATTATAGATGCCAGACCCATTATTCGCTTTATAACCGGTGAAGAAGTCTATGCGAAAGACTTTACCTTAAACGGCAACTTCAATGGGCCTTCAAAAGAGCTGTTTTTTACCACAGTAATTCCTGGTATTAACTACCAGAATTTTATGGTTGATACTGTACTTTTATCAGGCAACACAGTTGAAAATACACTCAGATTAGGCTTAAATGTTGACGAGATTTATTTTAAGGACAGTTTAATTTCTACTTCAAACAGCCTGAATGCCAATCTCTTAAATAACCACATATCTCTTGCTTTGGCGGCAAATGGTGGGGTAGAAGGCAACTCCATTAACATAGAATTAGATTCAGACTTTGGCGCTCAAACAGTGAGCTTTGTAAATTCCTATGTTTACGCAACCAATGCCAGATGGGATTTAGAACAAACTGGTCTAATTCAATTTACCGATACCTCGCTCTTTATCAATCAGTTGAAGCTTTTTAATGTAGATCATTACATTCAATTTGCAGGCGAAATTGGGAAAAATGAAAACAAGGAGTTTAATCTCTTGGTGCACGATTTCGATTTAGATTATCTCAATCCATTCATTTCAGCACTTGATTTAAGACTTGAAGGCGTTTTGGAGATGGATGTAAAAGCAAGAGGTTTATTAGCTTCGCCAATACTTTATGGCAATGTAGATTTCTACAACCTCTTGTTTGATGGAGAATTTATTGGTGATGTTGCTGCAAGCGCTGATTGGAAGCGGGCGGTAAATTTGCTAGAATTGAAAGCAGTTATAACCCGTGATGGCGAAAATAATATGGACATTTCCGGAAATTTAGACTTCGCCCAAAAAGATGTTCCGATAGATTTAAAAGCTAAGATTCAGAATCTTACGGCAAAACCGCTTGATATAATTTTAAGTCCAATTCTTACAAATTTTTCTGGAAGATTATCTGGAGAAATGGAAATTGGAGGAACCCTGAAGGTACCAGAAATTACTGGTTTCGCCAATGTAAACGATATGGGTTTTAAAGTGGATTACCTCAATACTTTTTACACTGCAAATGGTAGAATTTTGTTTGGTACAACTTTTATAGACTTCAACAATTCTCATGTTTCTGATGGTTTATTGGGTACAGGGCAGTTGAATGGTAGATTTACCCACAAGGGGTTTAAAGAATCTGCCTTGAATCTTAGAATTGATTGCCAGAATATGTTGGTTTTAGGCACAACTGACAAGGATAACGACTTGTTTTACGGCACTGCTTATGGAACTGGATATGCTGAATTTATTGGCCCAACAGAAGATATTGACATCAAAATTGTAGCTACCACCAACCGTAATACTAAATTTTTCATTCCACTAGACAACAATGAATTTTACTCGAATTCAGATTTTGTGACCTTTTTAAGTGAAGATAGCACCGCCTTCGATGCCAGTACAAGAGTTGACTACGAAGGCATAAGTTTGTCTATGGAAATTACAGCAACGCCTGATGCTGAAGTAAGCATCATTTTCGATAAGGTGGCGGGCGATGTAATTAAGGGAACAGGAAATGGTTTGCTAAATATCGACATAGATAAACTGGGCGCTTTTACAATGTCTGGGGCTTACACCATAGATCAAGGAGAATATTTATTTACTTTCGAAAACCTTATTAATAAGCGCTTTAAAATTAATCAAGGCGGTACAATACGTTGGAATGGAGATCCATACAATGCTCAAATTAATCTTGAAGCCATTTACACCACACGTGCTCAATTAAGTACCTTGAAAGATCCAAATTCTTCTTTAGACATTACTGATCCAAAATTAAATTCTAGAACTCCAGTTGAAGTTTATCTTAAGATGAAGGGCGAATTAATGCAACCAGATCTTTCATTTGAAATTCAGGTGCCCGCCCTAGCTAATATAGGAAGTATAGATCCAATAGCAGCTCAAATTCAATACATTAACAATAATCAGCAAGAGCTTAATACCAATGTTTTTGGTTTGTTGATGTTGAACCAATTTGTGCCACAGAACTCTTTTGTTTCTCCAGGTTTGTCTAGCGGTGTAAATTCTGTGAGCGAATTGTTGAGCAATCAGGTAAGTAATTTATTCAACAATTATTTCCAGAACTTGAATGTGGGGGTTAATTATCGAGGTAGCAATGCCACCCCAAATACAACCCTACCAGATGGTACACCCATTTCTTCTAGAAGTGAATTGCAGGTAGAACTAAACCGAGCGTTTTTCAACAACAAACTTATTATAGATGGAAATGTAGATGTTGGGAATTCTTATCTACAACAGCGAAACCAAGCAATTGGAGCAGAATTTACCATTGAATACATACTAACAGAGCAAATTAGAGCCAAAGCTTTTAATAAAATAGACGATCGGATTACGGCTATCCAAAGTTCTTCTAACTACCGCCAAGGTGCAGGAATTACCTACCGCAAAGATTTCGACGAGTTTTATGAGCTACTAGACGAGCCAAACAATTACATCAAACGCATTTTTATGCCCATTGCAAAACTGTTTGGAATCGAGAAGAAAATTACACCAATTATTGAAGATGAACCGAATTCTTAGA